>DFAP01000071.1:70252-102246 GCA_002365855.1 Pelotomaculum sp. UBA3103
AACCGTCCCCCTGTGTCTTTTCCCCTGTGTCTTTTAGTCCCCCTGTGTCTTTTATGTTATTTTTCCGCATTGAAACGGTAAAATTAAAGTTGTAGTAATCAACATTCCAGCCATAGTATAATATTTACAATAATATTAATTAGAGGGGGCTATTTAAATGAAGGGCAGGATAATTAGTGAATTAAAGATTGGCGACAAAGAATTTGTTCAAAAAACCATAAGTGAGGGAGATATTTATCTTTATGCGGGAATAACAGGTGATTTAAATCCAGCTCATATAAATGAAGAATATGCAAAAAACACAATCTTCAAAGGAAGGATTGCCCATGGAATGCTGACCGCAGGCTTGGTATCAGCAGTTATAGGTATGAAGCTGCCTGGACCTGGTACAATTTATTTAGCTCAAGAACTGAAGTTTACAGCACCTGTCAGGATTGGTGATACAATTAAGGCTGAAGGCGAAATAATTGAAATTAACACTGAAAAAAATAGAGTCAAAATTAGAACTACCTGTATAAATCAAAATGGAGATTTTGTGCTTCAGGGAGTAGCCACTGTTATGCCACCAAAATAGAAAATTTTGAGGAGGTATTAGTGACTGTGTCAGGCGATACACTTTGCTTTTGCGGCAGTATGAGAAGGCATAAAAAATGTCATTATGATATCTCCGGGGAAAGCCTTGCTGCAAAGATGCTTTCTTTATATACAAGTGTTAACAAATTAATTACCAGTCATTACTCTGAACATAATATTAAGCCGATATGCACAAAAGGCTGCAGCGAGTGCTGCAGCACCGTTTTTAGCGTCTCAATAGTTGAATTCTTTTTAATTTGCCGTGAATTGATGAAATGGGACTCTAAAAGAATTGCATTAATAAAGCAGAGAGTTTTGCAGGGCATATCTTATTTGAATTGCGAACGACCCGAGTTGTTAAATTATTTTAGATCTGACCACTCAGAATTGAATTTCATAGATATGTCATTAAAAATTTATGAATTATCAAAGGGTATCAATATGGATTGCCCTTTTTTAACCGGGCTGACAACAAGGGGAAAAGTTTGTTCAGTTTATAAAATTAGACCTTTAATCTGCAGGATCGCAGGCACATCCTATTATACAGACATTGAAAACATGTATATATGTTCCCAAATAGGCACTAACAAGACAATCATGAATTGTGGGCCAAGCACGGTAGATATTTGGGACAGCTTTATTAAAGATATTCTGACCATTCAATACAATGAAAAATGCTACAGGGGAACTGTCTACCCGCTTATTTACTGGCTATATCTGGCACTTGACGGATTAGACAACCTTAAAGTCTATCTTGGCGGAGAACGGCATGATAAATACTTCCAGATGTCCTATATTGAAGCGAAAAAGAAAATTTTATTAAAAAATCTCTTATAACACGGACACAAAGGACGGCTGAATCTTCTTCGGATATCCCGGCCGGAAACTTTTGATATTTTGAAATCTGCTTGTATCCCAGGTTACACTAAACCAAAATTTTATTAATTCTCAACAAACTGGCATTCCTCAGGCGGTTTATCCCAGCGGATACCCCGGTAAACTGGGTGCCGTAGGTAGCCCTCGCCAGTAGTTGTAAGATATTCTACAGAGCAAACAAGCGAGGGTCGTACAAATATTGTTCGCCTCTTCTCCTCCCTGGGAACTAAGAGTGGTTCTTGCACAACTTCCAGTTTACGAAGGCCATCCAGCAGAGCTTCGTATTCCTGTTCGCTGAAACCCGTCCCCACCTTACCCTGGTAAACCAGCCTGCCATCCTTATAGCCCCCAAGAACTAACGATCCAAGTCTCCTCCCGGATACCCCCGGCTGGTAGCCGCAGATAACCAGGTCCGCCTCCCTGGTATGCCTGAACTTTAACCAGCTGGATGAACGGCGTCCAGGCAGGTAGATACTGTCTATTTTTTTTGCAACAACACCCTCGAGTCCCTGCTCAACACAAGCGGCAAAAAATTTCAGGCCTTCATTTAATATGTATTGGGAGGTTACTATTGCCTCGCCGTTAACAACAGATTCTTCCAGCCTTTCCTTTCGTGTTTTTAGTGTAAGTTCCATGATATTTTTACCAGCGCAATACAGTATGTCAAATGGTATAAAAATAGCCGGGTCCTCTGCACGTGCCCGACCAATCCTTATTGGATCTTTTAATCTTCCGCGCGATTGAATTCTGGAAAATGATGGCTTGCCATTTTTAAGGACCACGATTTCCCCGTCCAGTATCGCCGGCTGCTGCTTTACTTCCTTATGAAGACCAGCCAGTTCTGGAAACTGCCCGGAGAGATCGAAACCATTGCGAGAACGTAAAATCGTAGTATTATCCTCCAGGTAGATAAGACAGCGATATCCATCCCACTTTATTTCAAAAAGGTAGTCACTGCTGTCAAAAGGTTCTGAGCTGACAGCAAGCATAGGTCTCAGGTGGGGTAGATTCACCAGAGTCACTTTATAACACCTCCAGTGGCTAAGAAGTTTTTCTCCTGGCAGCAGATTTCACTGTCCTGGGTTTAACTTCTTTAACTTCTTTTGCCTGAGTATCCTTGACCTGCTTGTCGCGCGACTCCCTGGCCAAATCGATACTTGCCTTTAGAGCCTCCATCAGGTCGACTACTTTACCGGTTTCAGGCTTAGCCGGTATCTCGATGTTTTCCCCGGCAATTTTTGCCTGAATAACGTCCATTAACCCCTGCCTATAAGTATCATTATATTTTTGCGGCTGGTATTCCGATGACAGACTGTTAATCAGGTTTACAGCCATTTTAAGCTCATTATCATGCAGGGTGACCTGATAGTTCAATTCTGTCAGAGCATCTGATTGTCTGACTTCATCCGGGTAGTGCATAGTGCTCATTACTATAACTTTGCCGCTAACGCGCAAGGCAGCGAGATTTTGACGGCTGCGAATCACCACTCTGGCCACCGCAACCTTACCTGTCTCATCCATGGCCCTCTTAAGCAGTTCGTAGACCTTTGCTCCCCCATCGCCTGGCGCCAGGTAATAAGCCTTATTATAATAAATCGGATCGATTCCCGACAAATCAACAAAATCTATTATTTCAATATTTTTACTGATACCTGAAAAACCTTCCAGGTTAAAGTCCTCCTCTTTGAGAACAACATATTTACCTTTTTCATACTCATAGCCACGCACTATTTCTTCCATTGAAATATCGTTCTTACAGAACGGACAAAAACGCTTGTACTGCACAGGTGTCTTGCATTTTTTATGCAGATAATTGAATTTAATGTCTTTTTGTTCGGTAGCAGCAAATAGTTTCACCGGAACATAAACCAGGCCGAAACTAATTGCCCCTTTCCACATAGGGCGCATTAGAGCCTCACCTCAAAATTACTTTTTTTTATTATTACCGATGAATTTATTCTCATGCAGCGTGAGTACAGGCTGCCAGTGAATTAATTTTTTGCAAGAGTTCGATCATTAAAAAACCCGGGACTTAGCCCGGGTTCTGCTCAAGATGGTGTTTGGAATGTTTCCGCTGGCGCAGGTTGTGATTTTATCTCGATCTTTGTTTCCTGCTGTTCTTCCTTGCGCGGGAACATAGACTGTATTTGCGCAAGTACCTGTGGCGCAAGATCAATCAGACGATCAAAAACAATATTGCCATCAACAGGTAGAAGTCTGACCTGTCCGTTACCCACCACTAAAAACCCGATGGGTTTTACTGAAACTCCAGCGCCGCTGCCCCCGGCAAATGCCGGCATTTGTGTATTTCCTTCAACTTTGCGCTCAGAGCTGATTTCAAATTCCCCGCCACCGGCTGCAAAGCCGCAGGCGACACGGGAAATTGGTATTATAACACTCCCATCCGGGGTTTCAACCGGATCTCCGACCACTGTATTTACATCAACCATCTCTTTAATGCTTTCCATTGCTGTTTTCATTAGACCTTCGATAGGATGCTGCTCAGGCAAATCAATTCACCCACCTTGCTATTATTTAAACCTTAAAAACAGGGCTTTCATACCTGTGAAAATAATATAGCCAATTCTAACTTCAAATATGCAGTCAAAAAAGGTGTTGAGGCAGGCCTTTTCATAATTTGCCGATACTGCTACTACAGGCTTGGTTTCGCCTGTTAAAAAAAGGCGGTAAACTAAGCTTAAAATGATACCCTTAATAGCCCAGGCCGTACCGGTTAAAAAACCCGTCTGGGCTGGATCACTCAGGCCTATCTCGGTTTTCCATTGAAAGTGCTGAAGATGGACTCTATTAAATAGATAAAATACTGCTGTTTTATATTTCTGGTACTGCTGGATCATATCTTTCGCCAAGTTGATCATCCTTGCCGGGCCTGGGACACGAACTCTCTTTTTGTCTTCCGCGATTGGGCGTCCGCCTTTACCCTCAATTTCAGTTTTTATCTTAAAAACAGGTCTTAATAATGAATGCAAAAAACGTCCGGGTCCGGTCGAGGTCTTCCGCCCTGAATCTTTTTTTCCCATCTCAACTAGAGGCACTTCAAACTTATAGTGAAGTTTGCCCTGCCAGAGAGATAAATCCATAGAGAACTCATCATCTTTCCCCTGTCTCAGGTATTTTAGCCTCATCCTAACTTTGGTCACAGAAAGGACAAGCAGAAACAATATGATCAGCATAACTGCCACGTATAATCTGTCCAATTGTTTCCCTCCTCCTGTATTATTTTTCCTCTTATATACCTTCCTATACCAGATAAGTCTAAAGATCCGACTTCACATAAACTTATGCAAAAGTATTTACACCCATAAGTTGCTGCCAATATAAATTAAAAGCCGTCATCAGTTTGTGACGGCTTTTAATTTATTTAATTCCAGTAATCAAGGCCGACCCTGCGGCGTGCCTTCTCAAGGTAAACTGCCGCCGCCTCTCTAGCTTTCCTGGCGCCGTGACGCATGGTATCCACTACAAACTGTCGATCTTGTCGCAGTTTTTCCCTCTCATTCCGATATGGGGAGAAAAATTCCCATATCACTCCATAGAGCTCCTTTTTTATATCCCCATATCTTAACCCCGGCGTCAAAAATCTTTCTTTTAGGGATGCTTTTTCTTTTTCATCCAGAAAAAGGCAGTACAGGTCGAACAGAATATTCCCCTCCAGCGGCTTGGGCTCTCCAACTGGAGTTGAGTCCGTTTTTATTCGCATAACCTTATCTTTAAGACTCTTCTCATCAGTAAATATTTCTATTGTATTGCCATATGACTTTGACATTTTTTGGCCGTCAGTACCGGGTACAACTGCCAGGTTTTCCTCTATGTCAGGCTCGGGCACCACAAAAGTTTCACCGTAAACGGCATTGAACCGGATCGCTATGTCTCTGGCTATTTCGAGGTGCTGCTTTTGGTCCTTCCCCACAGGCACCTTTTCGCCACCGTACAGCAAAATATCGGCCGCCATCAGCACCGGGTAGGAGAAAAGGCCGTGGCTGGCTGGTATCCCCTTGGTAATCTTGTCTTTAAAGGAATGGCTGCGCTCCAGCAAACCCATTCCCGTCACGTTGGACAGCAGCCAGGTCAGTTCCGTTACCTCAGGCACATCAGACTGCACCCAGAAAACAGCTTTTACCGGATCAAGGCCCAGTGCCAGAAAATCACATGCCGCCTCAAAGGTCTGGTGTCTAAGATATTCGCCGTCAAAGATTGAGGTAAGGGCATGATAATTAACCAGGAAACAAAACAACTCATTGTTTTCCTGATATTCTACCATTCTTTTCATCATCCCGAAATAGTTACCCAAATGTAGGGACCCCGAGGGTTGGATACCTGAAAGAATGCGCAATTTAAAGCCTCCTATATCATAATTAATAATATTTATTATTATTTAACATTAAAATATAAACAAGCGGGAAACGCTTGCTGCAAACAAAAGCAGTAACATTACTATAGGCCTTACTAAAACGTTAAAGATAATGCTGATAGCTCCGGAGAATACAAGAATTAACAACAAAATCATCCCATACTGCTCAAGCTTGTAAAGCCAATCCTGCCGGCCGGGCAGGATCCCTGCCAGTATTTTGGACCCGTCCAAAGGTGGTATGGGAATCAGGTTAAACACGGCCAGAACTACATTTATATGGATCATATACCTCATAATATCATTAAAATATGGCAGCCGCAAACCGGCAAAAGCTCCGAGGATCAGGGCGGATACAGCGGCAAGAATCATATTGGTCGCCGGGCCTGCCAGGGATACCAGAAGCATGCTTTTCTTCATGTCTCCCTTGAAGGCATAGGGATTAACCGGAACCGGCTTAGCCCAGCCAAAACCAGCTAAGAAAAGAAATACCAGGCCAACGGGATCAATATGCGGTAACGGATTTAGCGTAAGTCTTCCCAGATCATGAGCGGTCCGGTCACCCAACCGGTATGCGACCCAACCATGGGCAAATTCGTGAAATGTCAGCCCCAGTACTATTGCTGGAATCAACAATGCAACATCGTACAGGTCGGGTATATTAAACACCTTTTATCGCTCCTTCATAGCCGGATAAGTACTCCTTGGCGTAGTTAAGTTCTTCATTCCTGGTGCGGACAAGCCCATCCAGCCGTGCCTGCCAAACAGCATCCAGAGCGCTTTTAAAAGCAGGGCCGGGCATGAAACCCAGAGTTTGGAGATCCTTACCATTAATCGAAGGCCTGTCGTAAAAAATAGCCGACAGTACCTGGCGAAATCTTCTCCTTGCTACATAACTGTTAAGATAGGTTAAGATCAGCGGGTAGCTTTCCCTTGGAACTGCCATCACCCGCCTGGCCAGATCGCTCATAGTGGCCCCACCTGGATTTTGCAGCTCTTTAAAAGCGTTGAGCCATCCCGTCATGGCCAAATTGACCTTCTCAATCTGGCGTTTATTAAGGTGATACCTTTGACATACTTCCATGGCCGTTTCCAGGGTGGCAAGGTGTAAAACGGCAAATAAATAAGCTATCCATGGTTCGTCCAGTTCCGCGAGATCCCAGGAACGGAGCACTTTAATAGAGCGTGGTATTTCATTCAGCACCCTGGCCGTATCTGCGAAAGATACATTCGGAAATAAAAAATCCCACATGTTAAGTTCTTTTAATCGGGAAAGCACTAGATTTGGGCGGTTTTCCTGAAAGATGTGCTTTAACTCCTCCCAGATCCTCTCGATTGAAACCCTTTCCAGCATCCTGCTGCGGATAGCCTCTTTAGCCAGGATCAAGGTCTGGGGCTCAATGTTGATATTGTATCGCTGCTCGAACCTAACCCCCCTCAACAAACGGGTTGGGTCTTCCACAAAACTGAGATTGTGCAGCACCCGCAGCAGGCCTCGTTCGAGGTCTACCCTACCGCCAAAGAAATCCACAACATCCCCGAAATTTACTTTATTAAGAGAAACAGCCATCGCATTTATGGTGAAGTCCCGCCGGTACAGGTCCTGATGCAGTGAGGATGTTTCAATCTGAGGCATAGCTGCTGGATGCTGGTAAAATTCGACTCTTGCCGTTGCCACATCAACCTGGTGACCGCTCGAAAAAATTACAGTGGCAGTTCTGAATTTAGGGTGAACCCTGACACGGCCACCGTAATCCAAAGACAGTGCCCTGGCCAGTTCGATCCCGTCACCCTCAACAACCAGATCTATATCCAGACACTCCATTCCAAGAAGGAGATCACGTACTATCCCGCCAGCTGCATATATCCTGTGCCCCAACTTTGAGGCAACCTCCCCGGCGCGCTCAATGATATTAACATATTCAGCTGACAAGCCCCTGTAGATCAATTCCCTGATGTTGTTTTGGGTAAGATCATAGCAACTTCTGACCGTATGAACCTTTTCTTGACGGCCATGCAGTTTGCCGTGCAATGTGCGCAGAACATCTGTCCGCGAAACAATTCCCACCAGCTTCCCTTCTTTTAATACAGGAAGCCTGCCTATATCGTGCTCGATCATTAACTCGCGAATCTCTGACACAGGCGCCTCAGGTCTGATTATTACAAGGTTGCTGGTCATAAAACCCTTAACTGGAGCGTGACCAAGTCCATGGTGGGCAGCCTTTTCCACATCGCGGCGGGATATTACTCCTACTACCTGACCATTTTTGATAACAGGGAGACCGGTATGTCCGTATCGCAGCATGATCCTGCCGGCCTCTTCTATGATAGTGTTGGGTGTAATTGTTTTTACCGGACTGGACATGATATCCGCCGCAGTGACTGGCGAACGTATTTTTAGCCTGATGGCGTCCAGCAGGCGAGCCGTCACCTCTTCTACCCGCGCTCTTTTGACGATGGCGGAAGCCGCTGAAGGATGCCCTCCCCCACCCAAGACCTCAAGCACCTCTTGCACACTTACTTCTGGAACACTGCTGCGAGCTACTACGTAAACCCGGTCTTCCATCTCCACAACAGTGAAGACAGCATCAAGATGAGCAAAATCCACAAGTTTATGTGTCAGTAAGTCGAGCCCTCCCACAAACTCGTCCACATTCCCCCTGGCTATTAGAAATTTGATGCCGTTTATTTCGTAACGTTCAGCTGAAACGAGCAAGGTTTTTAACAAAAGTCTTTGTTCTTCTGTCAGAGGGCGATCCAGGAACTCTGCCACTACGGCAAGATTAGCGCCGTGGGCCAGCAGGTATGCTACTGCTTCGGCATCCCTGGACGTGGTATTAGAAAAAACCAGGGAACCAGTATCCTCATAGATACCCATTGAAAAGATGGTTGCCTCCATGGAGGTTATATCCAGACCATTTTCCCTGATTTTTTCCACAAGCAAGGTAGTTGTAGCGCCAACCATTTCCACGACTTCTAATGAACCTCTGGCATCCCCCTCTCCCGGGGGATGGTGATCGTAGATGTGTACATCAACGCCTGGCCTTTCCAGTATTTTCGCCAGTTTATCAAGTCTCCCAGGAGATTTTGTATCTACCAGAACTACTTTGTCAACCAGGTTTATTTCGATGTCGCGTACTGTCCTCACATTCAGGGTATCTTTATGAAGAGACATGAACTCTTCAACATTTCTCAAAAGGGGTCCGGGGAAAACCATAACCGCACGGGGATATAATTTTTTAGCAGCTACCATGGATGCCAGGCCATCGAGGTCGGTATTCATATGAGTTGTAATAATCTCCATAACCAAACCCCCGGCTTACTTTTTTTAGCCCATAAAACGAAAAAAACCCGCACCATGTCTTTACAAATATGCATTATATTATACCATACAACCCCACTCAAAAAAAGCGCCTGTTTGGGCGCTTAATTGGCTGGGGGGAAGGCAGCGGGCTACAGGGTGACACGTTAAAGCCCGCAATGTATTTACTAATTATTTCTTCATCCTGTCGGGTATTATGTCGTTCCTAAGTAGATCTTTATAGCTCTCCCGATGGTTGATCAAGTCAGCCTGACCGCCACCCACAAGCACCATCGCCGGGCGCGGCAAACGGTTGTAGTTCATGGACATGGAATAATTATATGCCCCTGTGCATGAAACTGCCAGTATGTCTCCCGGTTCCACTTCGGGTAGCTCAATATCCCAGATCAACATATCGCCTGACTCGCAGCATTTACCAGCCACAGATACCAAATCTGATGGCTCTTGACCGGCTTTGTTAGCCAGGCAGGCCTCGTAGCGGGACTGGTACAGGGCGGGCCTTGGATTGTCACCCATCCCGCCATCCACAGCAATATATTTTCGAATACCGGGTATTTCCTTAATCGAACCGACGGTATACAATGTGCTTCCGGCGGGTCCAATAATTGAACGGCCTGGTTCCACGATAACTTTGGGAGCAGGTAAATCAAATTCTACCGCTTTGTCCAGTACTGTAGACATAATTATGTCAGCGTATTCTTCTATCTGTGGCGCCTGGTCTCCCTCAGCGTAATACACACCCAACCCGCCGCCAAAATCCATTTCTTCTATATAATATCCTGTCTTTTCATGAACAAGGCGGGCAAATGACATCATAACTTCCACGGTATGGGCATAAGAACTAAGCTCAAATATCTGGGAGCCGATATGGCAGTGCAGACCGTTCAAAGTTATGTTGCGTAAATCCAAAGCAGTTTCGACAGCAGCCATGGCCTGGCCGTTTTCAATAACCAGGCCAAATTTGGAATCAATCTGCCCGGTTTTTATATACTCATGTGTATGCGCCTCTATACCCGGGGTCAATCTTAACAGCACTGAAGCGTTTAAACCGGCTTCCCAGGCCATTCTGTTTATTAACTCCAACTCATATAGATTATCGACGACTATCCGGCCGACTCCAGCCTCCAGGGCCATTGCCAGCTCCAGGACCGATTTGTTGTTACCGTGAAAATATAATCTCTCAACCGGAAAACCTGCGCTAAGTGCGGTATACAGCTCACCACCCGAAACCACATCAAGACTCAATCCCTCTTCATCCATAATGCGGCAAACAGCCATATTAAAAAGGGCCTTTCCGGCGTAAGCAACCTCCGCGCCGTACTTTTGTCTAAAGGAGTTCTGGTAAATACGACATTTTTCCCGGATATCAGCTTCATCCAATACATAGAGAGGTGTCCCGAATTCACTTGCCAGATCAACGGCGTCACACCCTCCTATCTCCAGGTGTCCTATTTCATTGATGCGCATGGTGCCATTAAGCCTCATTTCCAAACCCCCTGTAAAAATCCGGCGTATTAAGTTTATTTAAGGTATGCGTGTGATTAAATAAAAGTTTCCGAATAAAACTCTATATTTACTACCAGTTAATTATATTAAAATAAGGGGCATTCCGATTTCGGATGCCCCGAAAATATAATATCTTGTAAAATTTATACTTTAGGTAAATTTTTCAACGATTTTTTCAGGCAATCCTCCGGCAAGGGGTAGTCCACCAGTTTGCCTTCCAGGTAGGTGTCGTATGACGGCAAATCCAACAGACCATGGCCGCTGAGGTTAAAGAGGATAGTTTTGGCTTCCCCGGACTCTTTAGCAGCAAGAGCTTCTTCTACTACCGCATGTATAGCGTGGGAAGATTCAGGCGCTGGAACTATGCCCTCACATTTAGCAAACAGAATACCTGATTCGAAAACTACAGTTTGGCCATAGGCGCATGCCTCGGCAATACCGTCATGCACCAGCTGACTCACCAAAGGCGACTCGCCGTGATAGCGCAGTCCACCAGCATGAATGCCGGGAGGCATAAAATCACTGCCTAAAGTATACATCCAGAGAAGCGGTGTAAACCCGGCCACATCTCCAAAGTCATAGCCGAAATGTCCGCGTGTCAGCGTCGGACAGGCGCTGGGCTCAACGGCCAGCAGCCTAACCTTGGAACCATTGGCGATCTTATCGTGAGCGAATGGAAAGGTAATTCCTCCAAAGTTGCTGCCGCCTCCGCAGCAGGCGATGACCACATCAGGGTAGGCATCTATTTTTGCCAACTGCTCTTTTGCTTCAAGTCCTATAACAGTCTGGTGCAGAAGAACGTGGTTCAAAACGCTCCCCAGTGAATAGTTTGTGTCGTCACGTCCTGCCGCGTCTTCTACCGCCTCACTGATGGCCATACCAAGGCTGCCTAAAGATTCAGGGTCAGAAGCCAGGATCTGCCGGCCTGAACTGGTCCGTTCGCTGGGGCTTGCTATCACCTCTGCACCGAATACATGCATCATCGAGCGCCGGTAAGGCTTCTGGTGATAGCTTACCTTTACCATGTAGACGGTACATTCCATACCGAAGAAGTTACATGCTTGTGAAAGCGCAACTCCCCACTGGCCTGCTCCCGTTTCTGTGGCGATTCGTTTAATTCCCTCTACTTTATTGAAATACGCCTGTGGTACAGCTGTGTTCAACTTATGGCTTCCTGCAGGGCTGGCTCCCTCATACTTATAATATATTTTAGCCGGGGTACCCAGCGCCTTCTCCAGGCGAGCTGCCCGGCGAAGTGGGGAAGGACGCCACAGCTTGTAGATTTCCTGCACCTCTTCAGGAATCTCTATCCAGCGCTCCCTGGTAACCTCCTGCATGATCAGTCCCATCGGGAAAATAGGCGAAAGGTCATCAGGCCCGATAGGCTGTTTGGTCCCCGGGTGCAGCGGGGGCTTTGGCAGATTTTTCATGTCCGCCTGGATGTTGTACCATGCTTTAGGCATTTCCCTTTCTGTGAGTATTACTTCGTTGGTTTCACTCATCTCTTCTTTTTCTCCTCTCTACTCTTTGATATTTTGACTTTTAAAAACATTAAAGACATTTTATCTTAAAGAGTCATTGTGTACAATATCCTGTCATTAAAGTCAGCTAATTTTTTCTTTCTGGTTAATGACGTTACCCCACTTACCGCAGCGATCGCCCCAACGCGCTATAATAATTCCACCTTCAGCTATCTCAACAACCTCACACTGGTTGGCGCATCCGGAACACTCAAAGCTGCCGGCCTTATATTCCGTGTCGGATACAAGAAAGCCCTTAAACTGGCTTTGCCCTTTTTTGGCTACTGCTTCCCTGGCCAGCAGCGCCGCTCCAACAGCCCCCATGACGTTATAATATGTAGGCACCTGAATCGGCAGCCTCAACGCTTTTTCAAAAGCTCTAACCATACCCATATTGGCCGCGACTCCACCTTGAAAAACTACTGGCGACAGGATCTCTTTGCCCTTACCTAAATTATTCAAGTAGTTTCTAACCAGCGCCTCGCAAAGACCTGCCAGAATGTCAGAAAGATCACAACCCATCTGCTGCTTGTGGATCATATCAGATTCTGCAAAAACTGCGCAGCGCCCGGCAATACCCACCGGCGTTTTGGATTTAAGTGCGATTTCACCGAACTCTTCAATAGGAATATTCAGCCGGGCAGCCTGTTGATCCAAAAACGAACCGGTGCCAGCCGCGCAAACATTGTTCATGGAAAAATCTGACACCACCCCGCTGCGAAGAATGATAATTTTAGAATCTTGGCCGCCAATTTCCAAGATCGTCTGCACACCGGGAACCAGCGTGGAAGAAGCGACAGCATGGGCAGTAATTTCATTTTTTATCGCGTCAGCTCTTACAATAATACCTGCCAGGCTCCTGCCGCTGCCGGTTGTGCCGACACCCCGTATTTTAACACCCGGAGGCATACTTTCCCTCAGTTTTCTAAGGCCTTTTTGCACCGCTGTAATGGGCTGCCCCTGAGTTCTCAGATATATTGGATCACGCACAATGCCATCTTCGTCCATAAATACGACGTTGGTGCTTACTGAGCCCACATCAATTCCTATATACCCCTTCACCTATAAAGCCTCCTTTACTGTTTTTCTCCGATCCAACAGATCTACAAAAGCTTCCAAACGTGTCATTAAACCTGCTTCACCGGTATGCTCGTCCATTATCAATGTTAATACCGGTATACTATAATCCTTGCTCATAACCGGCAGGATACTTTCAGCCACAATTTCCGGCATACAGGTAAATGGGAATACCTGAATTAGCCCATCATAGCCTGCCCTGGCGTAGTTTACCGCACTGCCAACAGTCTCTTGACCGTGTCCTCCTACAAAATGTCGAAGATATGGATGAGCTGCGCTGCAGGCTTCCTTTTTTGATCTCAGGCCTTTTGCCAGACCAAGAAAGATATGGTCATTTATCCACTCGCTTAAGTAAATTGAACGGTTTACTTCTACACCAAGGCTTCCCAGGCGTCTTTCAATGTCCTGATTTGAAAAAGGATCCAGCAGAGTATAAATCTCTCCTATTACACCTACCTTAAGAACAGGCTTTTTTTCGTCCATAGCAACCCTTTTCATAATCATAGCGGCTTTTGACCTTGACTCTTTAAGCTCAGCCGGATTTGAAGCCAGATCTATTAATTTCAGAGCCTCCTGGTATGCAGCGTCCGCGTTTCCCTGCGTCAACTCCCTTGGCCTAGTATAAAAAACATTCATCTCCAGATCATCCACGGTTCTGGCTTTCTGAAATCCAAAGCGGACAGCCTGATAGACCTGCCACCATGAACGGCTACCTGAAATATGCCTTATTTTAACCATTAATTCTGATGCGTGGCGTTCAGGCGGCTCCAGGACAATTAGTTCCATTTCATACCCTAGATCTTTTAAAATAGCGTGCTCGATTTGAGCATAGTAGCCAAAACGGCATGGACCGCATCCCCCTGCCATGATAATGGTGTCGGCGCCCAATTCCCTGGCCTCAATGAAGTTACCTAAATTTAACTTTAAAGGCAGACAGGCAAACTCCGGACTGTATTTTACACCCAGAGCGAGGGTTTTCTTACTGGACGGAGGGGGAATGACCACATCAACACCAAGGTATTGAAGCATTGCCTTAATAGAAATATAAAGGTTGCCCATATGCGGAAATGTTGCTCTCATTTTATTAACCTCTTCCGAAATACTAGATTATTATTGCTTTTTTCCACATCACCATATCTAAAAATGCCTCCAACCTCGTCACTATACCAGCCTCCCCTGTATGTTCGTCAATGGTCAAATTTAAAAACGGCATGCCGGCAGCCCTGGCATATCGTTCTATTAAATCGCCTGTCATAGAGTCTGGTCCGCAGCCGAAAGCAGCCACGTGCACCATACCGCTCACATCATGGCGGTTTAGATAATACAGGGCCGCGCCGATCATATGCTGTCCAAGTGTCCAAAACAGTTTCTTGGGAAGACACGCGGCACACTTTTTGTAAATTTTTTCGGGCACATGTTCCGCTGTCAACACTGTGGCTCCCATAGAGCGGAGACGCTTGATGATGTTCATGCTGATATAAGAATCGTAAATGTTATAAGGGTGCCCGATTAATACAACATTAATATCTTGTGGTTCTGGCAGGTGTTCGTTTCTTACCCGGTCTTCCATTACAGCCATCGCCTCCGAGGGCATCAATCCCAGTTGCAGAAGCCTGAAATATTTTTTCTGAACCTTTCGTGCCTGCCTGTAAGCGTTCCATATTTTAAAATGATTGCTTGTGATGAATCTGCCCGCTTCCTGGGCGGCAATGTAGGCGCCACTTTTATTCCTGTACATATTAACGTTAACATCAATGAGAGGGGGCAGCCCTTTTAGGTTACGGATCATATCTGGCAGACCCAAAAATTTAGGACATATATACTCTTTTTTTTCGATACTGACTATTCTCGGCAAAAAGATTAAGTCTGCTTTTGCTGCAAGATCCAGAACATGACCAAAAGTGAGTTTTATTGGGAGGCAGACCTCGTCAACTGCATTTTTTAATCCTTCCGCCAAAAGCCTCTTCGTCGAAGGGGGCGACAGCACTACCTCCGCACCCAGAGCCTCAAAGAAGACCTTCCACATGGGAAAATAATAATAATATAGAAGGGTCCTGGGGATGCCTACTTTTATTGGCATTCAAATACCTCCAGAATTTAATTGTGCACTCGCAAAACTAATATATTTTAGACCCGGCAAAAAACTTAATAAGTTCTTAAGTTCTATCCTCTTCCTGATTTAGTTCAAGTTAACTCATCCCATTTTTCATAACCGCATTTTTCGATGATAGTTTTAAGGGCCTTGGTGGTCACAGGAGCGCCCCTTTCCACTTCATCCGCACCGTCCATTTTCCCTATATCACCGATGCCAATTACTGTCGATAGGTTCAGTTCGTCTATTATTTCAACTGTATCACCCTGCAGCAAATCATCCTTTGGCCTGCCCAGCTTATCAACGGCGCCTTTGATCAGTATGCCTCTATTGGAAACCGAGGCATCTACTTCGCAGCCACAGGCATTTTCCGTGTTTGAAGCGACAGCAAGTACTCCGAGAACACGAATATCTGGATGTTTAGCGATGGCAGCCATAGCAGTCTCTCCGCGTCCCATGCCATTGAAGCCCCTGTCATCCAGCATTACCACAACCGGATCTTTGGGCGCTTTTTTTATTAATTCCACAATTTTTTCTCCGGAAAGGGTAGTTGGATTTCCGGCCGAGCAGGAAATACACCGAGCCCCGATATTACTGGCAGCTACTTCGACTGCCCTCTTTGCTACCCGGTCACCGTCCGTAACAAGAATCACATTTCTTTTATCTAAAGACAACATCTTACCCCCTAGGTTTAAAAATCAAGGCCGCCAGGTAGCCAAAAACTACTGCCGCAGTTATCCCCACAGCTGCTGAGCTAACACCTCCACTAAAAGCCCCAAGAAGGCCTTTTTGATTGACACCGTTAATTGCCCCCTGAGCCAGCAGATGACCAAACCCGCTCAAAGGAACTGTCGCACCCGCGCCAGCCAGGTTCACCAACGGCTGGTAGAGGCCTAAAGCACTGATCACGGCGCCTGCGCAAACAAAGGTAACCAATACATGAGCACCCGTAAATTTATAGCCGGTGAGATCCATCATCAGCTGGCCTATCACACATAATGCCCCGCCAATTATAAAAGCCCATAAAAACTCCACTTTATCCTCCCTACCTGGCTTCAAATACAACAGCGTGTCCAATCCCCGGAATGGTTTCCCCCTGTTGTATACTGCATGGACTGAGTAACGCGCCCGTACCTATCCCGATGATGCGCTTATATTTTTTTGATTTGAGCTGTTCCAGCAGGTAACCGCAGGTTACCACCGCTGAACAGGCGCATCCGCTGCCGCCGGCATGTACATCCTGCGACCCGCTAAAAATTAAAATGCCGCAATCGGTATACCTTTCGGAAACCTCGTAGCCGTTTTGATTCATAAGTTTTTCCGCTAAAATCTTTCCGTAAGCGCCTAAGTCACCTGTTATGATCAAGTCGTAGTGGTCAGGGCTTCTCCCGGTATCCAGAAAATGACGCTTAATTGTATCCGCTGCTGCGGGCGCCATGGCAGCCCCCATATCCTGCGGATCACCTTCACCCATATCTATGACTCTCCCGATAGTAGCGTGGGTGATTACTGGGCCACTGCCCTCTCTGGCCAGCAGCGCCGCTCCTGCCCCTGTTACTGTCCACTGTGCGGTCATTGGCCGCTGCACACCTAGCTCTGTTGGGAAACGGTACTGTCTTTCGGCAGTGCTGTAATGACTCGACACAGCAACCATCACCCGGTCTGCAAAACCACCATCTATTAACATGGAGCCAATAGCCATACCCTCGTACAGTGTAGAGCAAGCGCCGTACAAACCCAGAAATGGTATGGACATAGCCCTTGCTGTATAACAGGAAGTGACAATTTGGTTAAGCAAATCACCGGCCAGTATAAAATCAATGTCTTTCTCCTGAAGATTAGCTTTTTGCAGCGCTTTTTTCATAGCATCCTGCATCAGGCGTTGTTCAGCTTTTTCCCATGTCTTTTCACCGTAATAAGTATCGCTTAAAATTTTATCGAAATATTTAGACAGGGGTCCTTCGCCTTCCATTGGCCCTACTATGCTTGCCGCCGCAATTATTACCGGCGGGGTTTGAAAATAAACCGTCTGCAATCCAATCTTTTTGGGCGCAGCCAAATATCCGCCTCCTTATCTAAAAAAATAATACAAAATACCGATCGCCCAGGCTGTTACAATGCCCCAGACCAATACTGGACCGGCAACGGTAAATAGCCGGTGGCCAACTCCAAAGATAAGTCCCTCGGCGCGATATTCCATGGCCGGCGCAACCATAGAGTTGGCAAACCCGGTGATTGGAACTATCCCGCCTGCACCGGCGAAACGGCTGACTTCATCATAAACTCCAATACCTGTCAGAAAAGTAGCCACGAAGATTAAGACTGCTGAGGTTGCCGCTCCGGCAGTATTCACATCCATACCTTTATCAAGAAAAAAGTGTAATATAAACTGCCCTATCAGGCAGATCAGCCCGCCAACAATGAAGGCCCAAAATATATTGCGCCATAACCTTGGTCTGGGCCTAAAATGAGTAGCGATTTTTGCATACTCCTGCTTCTGGCTTTCAGAGACAATCGATTTGGACATGTCGATACACCTCTTTTTAATGTTCCCAGTTGGTTTGAGCTTAATACAAAAAGGGACACTGCCAGTGTCCGAGATTGAAACAACCATTAAATCATTATCTGATGGAGATTTTAGGACACCTGCCGGTGTCCTAGTTCCTCTAGTCTGTATGAGCGATTTTTACATTAGCCTTATATTCCACTAACCGGCCGTTTTCAACATTGGCGGTAAAATTAACAATTTCTACCGCCACTATATTTTTCATTGATCTGGAAGCTTCTGTGATAGCCGATTGAACCGCGCCCTTCCAGCTATCAGGGGAATCCCCTACTAATTCAGAAACCTTAACGTGCAACTGACATACCCCCTTATAATTAATGACATTTTATTATGTGCTTTGAAATATTTTTTATTCATTTATAAGGCCATCTTGCTTAAAAATGGTAAAAAAAATACCCGTTCATAATTATTAGCGGGTTTATGACAATTTACTGTCATTTTTGATTGTCTTCCATCAGATCTTTAAGTTTTTTTAAGGCCTGCCTCTCCAGTCTGGAAACCTGCACTTGTGACAAACCAAGCTTTTTGGCTATCTCGGACTGTGTCTTGTCCTCGAAAAATCGCCATGATAAAATCATCCTTTCTCTTTCTGAAAGGTTGTTTAATAGAGCTTTCATAGATATTTTTTCAAGCCAGCTAGAGTCTCCATCCTCTGCTCCCTTTAGCTGATCCAGAAGGTAGATAGGATCACCGTCGTCCTGATGCAGCGTTTCATATATTGAGGTTGGCGCTTGCGCCGCTTCTAGTGCATTAACAATTTCTTCCCTTGATAAGCTCAGTTCAGAGGCAACCTCTCCAATCGACGGTTCCCTCCCAAGCCGCGCTGTAAGCAGTTCCCTCACCTGCTGGACTTTGTATGCCGTTTCCTTTAAGGAACGGCTAACCTTGACCGGATTGTCGTCCCGTAAAAATCTCCGGATTTCTCCCACAATCATTGGAACAGCGTATGTTGAAAACTTGACATCAAAGCTGAGGTCAAATTTGTCAATTGCCTTCATCAGGCCAATACAGCCAATTTGAAATAAATCTTCCAGTTCATAACCCCGGTTTTGAAAACGCTTGACAAGGTTAAAGACAAGCTTTAGATTGCAGTTTACCAGTTTATCCCTGGCAAAACTATCACCATCCTTGGCTCTTTTTAGCAAATCCCTCATTTCCTTGTCTTTCAAAAGGGGAAAGCGGGGCAGGTTCATTTCTACCAACCTGCTGCTCATCTCTTCATCTCCTGACTACTGCTCCAAGCCGAACTGAGCTGTTCTGTTTCCAACTCTCTTGCTCATAGTTACGCTGGTGCCTTGACCCGGAACAGAATCCACCCTAAAGCTGTCCATAAATGACTGCATAAAGACAAATCCCAATCCCAGCCTCTCTGCATCAGTCGAAAAAGCCGGTTGGAGGGCTCTGCTGATATTATCAATTCCTCTGCCATCGTCTTCTATCCTTACTTCCATGGCATCGGGCGTCAATGACGCATAAACCCTTATAAAGCGATCTGAGGCATGCTCATACCCGTGAATAATGGAATTTCCCACCGCCTCTGAAACTGCTACTTTTATTTCTTCCAGGTCGGCCAGAGTATAATCGAGCTGGGAGGCAAAAGCTGCCACAGTTACCCTGGCAAATGCTACGTTGGCCGGCAGGCTTAAGAACTCCAATTTCATCTGATTAATAAACTGCTTAACATACTCCACTTTTTACGTCCCCCCTACCCGATTTTCTCCAGCGCTTCGCTCTCGCTGGGAAATTCGTTCATAATCCTTAATAAGCCTGACAGATCAAGAACCTTGCGGACCTGGGGCTGCGGGGAGACAATAAATACTCTGCCACCGTTTTTTGTAACCCTCCTGTAGCGCCCCAGCAGCACACCTAAACCTGAACTGTCTACAAAAGACACCTTTGCCAGGTTGAATATTAAATTCCTTACCTGCCCCTGGTTTAGAGTATCTTCCAATGTTTCACGCAAATGATCAGCAACTCCCAGGTCAAGATCGCCACTGGGCCGGACAACCAGGGTGTTATTTTTCAATTCAATGTCCAAAAGCACAGTCGTCCCCCTTTTTCTTTTAGTTGTTATACAAAATGCTTACTGCTAAATCTTACCAAATATAATGCGAAATGGCAAGCCGCTTATAATGCAAGGTTTGCTGACCTCACTAATATTTAGACATCCTGGGCATAAGAAATGCGGGCTCAGGTAGAGCCCGCCTCCGTATCAACCGGTAGACACCATTAATTAGTAAACACTTTCCAGAACTCTTTTCATCTGCTGGAGCATTGAAGCCTTGAGTACTTCATCCCCGGCTACAAGCTTAATCACCCTGACTTCCTGCCCATTCTTAGTTATTACATAAGAACCAATTTCCTGTCCTTTTTGCACCGGTGCGTTAATGTAATCGGGCAAATCAATCCTGGGCTCAAAACCTTTTTCCTCTCCTCTGGGAACAATCACGCTAACCCGTTCAGATGCGATTGCCCCCACGCTGGTAGCCTGCCCCTTACTTACCTGCACAGTGCCTATATTTTCGCCCTGTTCGGCAAAACTGACTGCTTTATATTTTGCGAAACCATAGTTATAGAACTTCGTGGATTCTTGAAAGTGACTTTTAGGCTCCACTGTTCCAAGCACAACGCAGATTAATCTGAGCCCATTTCTTTCCGCTGATGAAGCCAGACAGTACTTAGCAGCTTCGGTCCAACCAGTCTTACCGGCGTCGGCGCCCTCGTACCACCAGAGAAGCTTGTTAGTATTCCAGAGTTTAAAAGCTCCGCCGCGCAGATCATACTCCTTCATTGCGGTGATTTTTTTAAAAAGCGGGTTTTTTAGACCCTCCTTGAGGATTATGGCTAAATCATAAGCGCTTGTGTAGTGATTATCAGCGGTCAGCCCGTGGCAGTTGACAAAATTAGTATCAGTCAGACCTAGAGACTTAACCTTTTCATTCATGTCCAGCACAAAGGCTTCCTCGCTGCCCGCAATATGCTCTGCGACTGCCACACTGGCGTCATTCGCGGACTGAAGCCCTATTGCCAACAGCATATCCCCCAGGGTCATCTCTTCGCCCGGCTCAAGATAAATCTGAGAACCTCCCATCTCCCAGGCGCTTTCACTGGTTACTACTATATCCGTCAGCTTAAACTTGCCCTGCTCAACCGCATCGGTTGCCAGAAGCAGTGTCATCAGCTTGGTTACGCTGGCCATGGGAAGCTGCTTATGCGGTTCTTTTTCATACAAAATTTTATCGGTATCAGGTTCTAAAAGGATGACTGCCTCGGCGGTGGTATTTAAAACAGCGGGAGCTTTTTCCCCAGCCGGCGTATTTTCCTTAATGACCTCCTGGGTAGCCCAAGCAGATTGCCCAACCGACAGGCATATCAGTAAAAGCACAGCTATAATTCCTGTCAGTCTCATTTTTCTCAACATTGCACGATTCCCCCTCTTTGCTATATCTTTTCTTTATTATGTTTCAGGGGAATAAAGTTATACGGCTGCTAGTTTTAAAAAAAGAGGGGTGGCTGTATGAAGCATCTAAAAAGGCTTGTTTGATTTAGAATTATACTGATGAAACTCCCCGCTGGCCATGTTCTACGGGACCGTTCCAATAACTACCGGTCGCGGTTCAAACCTGCTATTTCCAATAACGTAAGCGTTCCTGACTATTTCCTCGGCCAGCGTCAACAGTTCCCGGCTGTTTGCGTGTACTTCCGTCAAAGTTTCCCCTTTTTTTACCGGATCGCCTACCTTTTTATTTATAACCAGCCCAACTGCCGGGTCTATTTTAGACTCTTTCTTTTCCCTGCCGGCCCCCAGAAGCATGGCTGCCAAACCGACCTCTTCCGCGTTGATCGCTTCTACAAAACCTTCGAATGCAGATTTTAATTTCGATATATGTTTCGGGACCGGGAGGTAACCTTTTTCATAAAAGGCCCTACAATCACCACCCTGGGCTGAAATCATCTCTTCGAATTTCTCCATGGCGCGGCCGCTATCCAGCAGTGACAATAATGTTTTCCGGCCTTCCTGCATATCGCCTGCTTTACCCGCAAGCAAAAGCATTGCCGCTCCAAGAGATAATGTTACCTCTAACAGGTCACCTGGGCCTTTCCCCTTTAAAGTATCAACTGCTTCCTGAACTTCCAGGGCATTGCCGACAGCGCGACCTAAGGGCTGGTCCATACTGGTTAAGAAGGCTATTGTGCGCCTCCCTACATTGTTACCGATATCAACCATGGTCCGCGCCAGCTGGTAGGCGCTTTTTTCGTCTCTCATAAACGCGCCGCTTCCAACCTTTACATCCAGTACAATGGCGTCGGCGCCGGACGCTATTTTCTTGCTCATAATGCTACTCGCTATCAGCGGTATGCTATCGACAGTGGCAGTTACATCCCTTAGGGCATAGAGTTTTTTATCTGCCGGCGCAAGAACTCCCGTTTGAGCTACCACTGCGGCGCCGATATGGCGTACCTGCTCGATAAACTCTGCAGGAGTCAGCATCGCGTTGAAACCGGGGATTGACTCTAGCTTGTCCACCGTCCCACCGGTATGGCCCAAACCGCGTCCAGACATTTTAGCCACAGGCACCCCCGCGGACGCTACAAGCGGCGCCAACACCAGGGTGGTCTTGTCTCCCACCCCCCCTGTGCTGTGTTTATCAACCTTGATGCCTGGTATAGATGAAAGATTGGCCCTTTCGCCAGAATCGCAGATAGAAGTGGTCAGGTCTGCGGTTTCCCTGTCATTCATCCCACGGAAGTAAACGGCCATAAGCAGGGCCGAGGCCTGGTAGTCAGGAACATCCCCTGAATTGTAGCCTTCAACAAAGAATTTGATCTCCTCTCTTGTCAGCTCCAGTCCTTCCCTCTTTTTTAGAATGATATCGTACATGCGCACTTGAGACACCCCTCTTATGAAACTTATCCCGTAGAGACCTCGAACCAGAAACTTGTGCCCGTGCTGAAACGCAGTCCAAAAATATCGGCCACGGTAGCAGCGACATCTGCAAAGGTATCCCTTATTCCCAGGTTTATCCCACCTTGCACTGGTCCGCCGTAAACAAGGAGAGGTACATACTCTCTGGAGTGATCGGTTGATGAAGTGGTTGGGTCGCAACCGTGATCGGCTGTTACTATTAACACATCATCTTCCCGCAGTGACAATATCAGCTCCGCAAACCAGCGGTCCAGTTCCTCCAGGGCATCTGCGTATCCAAGAGGGTTATTACGGTGGCCATATAGCATATCGAAGTCAACTAGATTAGTAAAGATCAGCCCTGTTCTGTTGGAACGCAACAGGCTCAAGGTCTTATCCATACCATCCTTGTTCCCTTTAGTTGCAACACTGTATGTAATGCCCTCGCCATCAAATATATCCCTTATTTTACCTACGGCTGTCACTGTAATGTTATTGGCGGTTAACAGGTCAAGTATCGTGAGGCCTACTGGTTTCAGGGAAAAATCGTGACGGTTATGAGTCCTGCGGAAACTGCCGGGTGTTCCTATAAATGGCCTGGCAATAACCCGTCCTACGGCATTATCCCCCACGAGCATCTCTCTGGCAATACGACAAAACCTGTAAAGCTCCTCAAGTGGGATCACTTCCTCGTGTGCCGCTACCTGAAAAACGCTGTCGGCAGATGTGTAAACAATAGGAAACCCTGTTTCGATGTGTTTTTGCCCGAGTTCATCTATTATGGCTGTACCAGATGCCACTTTATTCCCAAGCACTTTCCGGCCTATTTTATCTTCATATAAACTAACTAGACCAGGGGGGAAGCCAGACGGGTAGACAGGAAAGGGGCGATTCAATACCAGTCCGGCCATTTCCCAATGACCGATAGTGGTATCTTTACCAGGTGATTGTGATAACATCTTCCCGAATGATGCTTCAGGCTTTCCGGCCGGGGGAACACCTTTAACTTCAATGATGTTGCCCAGTCCTAAACGGCCAAGGTTGGGCATTTTAAGACCACCCGCAGCCTTTGCCGTGTTCCCTAGGGTATTACTTCCCTCATCACCATAATCCCCAGCATCAGGAAGTTCTCCCACCCCAACGCTGTCTAAAACTAATAATACTACCCGTTTCACACTCATTACAATTAAACCCCCAACCATTGAAAAATACCGCCCAAATCCCGGCCTTATTCACTTATTACCAATTACCAACTACCAACTACTAACTACCAATCATGCCCTGGGATGGCTGCGATTATAAATTTCTTTCAGTTTGTTGCGGGTCAGGTGGGTATATATTTGTGTTGTACTGATGTCGGCATGGCCTAGCATTTCCTGAACCGAGCGTATATCTGCGCCGTTTTCCAACAAATGCGTGGCAAAAGAGTGCCTGAACGTGTGCGGCGTTATCTCTATCTTTATATTTGCCTTTAAGGCATATTTTTTAATAATTTTCCAAAACCCCTGCCTGGTAAGTCTTCGGCCATGCTGGTTCAAAAACAATGCAGAAGAACCACCCGTTTTACATAGTTTGATCCTGCCTAGAGTCAAGTATTCCTCGATGCAGCGGGCAGCCACATCACCCAGGGGAATCATCCGCTCCTTGCCGCCTTTTCCTAAACACAGAATAAAACCATTTTCGATGTGAACGTGCTCAAGATCCAGCGATACAAGTTCAGTTACCCTGACTCCTGTTGCGTATAAAAGTTCCAGCATAGCTTTGTCACGAAGGCCTGCGGGTTCATTAGTCCTGGGCAACCCAAGCAATAGGTCCACCTCTTCGATGCTTAGAACCCTTGGCAATTTTTGCGATATTTTTGGTGATTCCAGGTCAGCCGAAGGATCCGTGACCAGATATTCTTCCCGTACCGCAAAGAGAAAAAAAGAATGAAGCGCAGCGAGGAGCCTTGATATAGTTGCAGGAGACCGGCCGTTTAGTTGAAGATGGAAAAGATAGGACATTATTAAGTCCTTGTCAACCTGTTCCAGTAACTGTTTCCCATGTTTACGGCAAAACGAAAGAAAACGTGAAAGATCTGCCCTGTACGATACAAGGGTATTTTCCGCCAAACCCCTTTCAATAGCAAGGTGGTATATGAACTCATCAATTGACTTTTCCAAACAAATTCCCCCGCTCTTATCTATAGCGAAAAAAGTAGAGTACGTAGCTCTACTTCCACAATCAGCCATAAACATCCTTTTATATTAGAATTATTTAAAAAATGTAGTTGGCCGCCAGTTTTACAAGAAAGGGCGTAAAATAAACCTCTACCAGCCCTCCCCATGTAGAAAGTACCGTGATAATAAGCATCAGCCCGCTGTACACAACAAAGCTCGGCCATACCACGACTTTAGAATTTAAAAACCTCCTTGCCAGCAAAATAGTAAAGGACAGTGACGCCACACCTCCCATCAACAGCGCCGGAACAAAAAAGATATTTTGCGGCAGAATAGCTGTTAAAGCCAGAATTACCCCCTGAAGACTTTTTTCACCAGTCAAAAAAGTTATGGCAAATCCCAATACAAAACCTCGTGTAAATATGATTCCCAGCATTACAGGAATGCCTATAATGGTCAATCCAAGCAGATAGATTGCAACAATTACTACAATATTGTTGTATATTACGTCTTTTAATGCCTTCGCAGAGTCAACTTCTATGAGGCCAGCCTGGCGTATGAACTGATCCAGATATAGACTTAGTTCCTGAGTCTGCTCTGCTTGTAATTTTTGCGCACCTGAAGAGCCTGCAAAGACTCCAATGGCAAAAATTAAAATAATCGTCAGGTAAAAAGGCCAGCTCTGGCGCAGAGTACTGACTAAAAATCCCCGTATCCGTCGTGTCATACTATTCCCACCTCTAGCTGACCTGTCCATGTTTATTTTTATGGGCGGCTCTAATCTTTTATGACAATGTAGTAAACAGGCATAGGCGTCCTCCTTAAATCATATATTAAGGATTATCCAGCTATTTGGAGGTATTATGATGCAGATACACGTCCAGGCTGATGGTATTTTTATCTGCGGGAAAATTAAAGAGGTCCGGCAGCTGCTCTTGGAATACGCGTACAGCTATCGGACCATCAGCGAATTAATATTAAATAAATTAAATTAGAGACTATAAGTCTGAACTACTTTTACAATCTCCAGTAGATAGCGGGCATTTTGCGTCAGATCGGAAACCGCGATATATTCCTCTGTTGTGTGGACCTTTTTCATGCCTATACCCAAAACGGCAGTAGCAATACCCCTATTATTAAAGATATTGGCGTCACTGCCGCCCCCCGTTTTTTCCAGCCTTGCGACCAGGCCCAGGTTTAACGCTGCCTCAGATGCAATTCGCACCGGTGGTGATTCCTCACCAAGGTAAAAGTCATGGTATATTGTTTCCGTTACAAGATCAACATCAGCTCCAAATACTTCGGCAGCATCCCTGATCATCTCGCACATATGTGTTGTTTGCGCCTTTCGCTTCGCGTTGTTCAGGCTTCTGGCCTCACCCTGAATGTTAACGCTGTCGGGTACAATGTTAACAGCCTTGCCGCCTGATATAATTCCAATATTGCTGGTAGTCTCTGCGTCAATACGTCCAACTTTCATTTTTGCGATTGCGTGGGACGCTACCTGTATAGCGTTAATTCCATCTTCAGGATTAATTCCGGCATGGGCAGCTTTCCCCTTAATTGTTGCCGCAATCTTATCCTGTGAAGGCGCCCTGTTAATGATAGTACCCGCGGGTCCGTCACTATCAAGGACGAACCCTATTTTTGCGCTGACCTGATTATAGTCAAGATTTTTAGCGCCAAAAAGGCCCCCTTCTTCCCAGATGGTAAAAACAACCTCCAGGCCTCCGTGCTCAATATGAAGCTCCCGGATAAGCCTTATTACTTCCAATATGGCGGCAATTCCAGCCTTATCGTCAGCTCCCAAAACTGTATCTCCCGAGGAGCAGATGATCCCTCCTTTTACAATTGGTTTTACCCCGCATCCGGGCTCAACAGTGTCCATGTGGGCACAGAGGAGTAAAGCCGGACCTCTACCATTCCTAGGCAGCTTACCAATCACGTTCCCGGTATTTGAACCGACCTCCCGGCCTGCATTGTCCTCCATGACATCCAGTCCCAGAGACAGGAGTTTGTCTTTGATCAGGTCAGCAATGTTCCTCTCCCTGCCTGATACGCTATCAATTCTTACCAGCTCTAAAAACTCATTCGTAATCCGGCCGGCGTTAACCACTGCCGCACCACCTGTTCCATAATTATCTTTTAATAATTATTCCTTAAATAAATTATTATACTCCCTGACCAGTTCCGCACCCTTTTCCAACGCTTTCACATTTACCGGGATCATATCGTGCCGTCTTACAGGCAACACATCCTTCAATGCCTCTGATACAGTTTCAATGGCCACAACCCTGGTTATTTCCAAAAGCGCGCCCAAAATAACGTTATTAGCCACCATGGGATCTCCGAGAGATTCTGCTTCCTCGTTAGCACAGATGGGTAATACCCTTATATCAGTCCTCTGGACTCGAGGCTCAACCAGGGAGCTATTAATAATGATCAGTCCGCCGGGAACAACTGCTTTTTCAAATCTCTCCAGCGACAGGCTGTTCATAACCACCAGGACAGTAGGTTCAGTCACTAAGGGAGAGCTAATCTGCTGATTTGAAATGGTAACCCCGCAGTTAGCGACCCCACCCCGCTTTTCAACCCCGTAAATGGGGACATATGATACATATTTTCCTTCCATTAGTCCCGCATGCGCCAGCAGTTGGCCGGTTGACAAAGCTCCCTGCCCCCCAAAGCCAGCGATATAGATTTCCTCCAGCATTTATATCACCCCCGCGGTGGGTGTCTTGAATTCACCCAGGGGATAATATGGAATCATATTTTCTTCCAGCCACGTTACTGCTTCAATTGGCGACAGCCCCCAGTTGGTAGGACAGGCGGAAAGCACTTCAACCAGGGAAAATCCCAAGCCTTTGATCTGAACCTCGAAGGCTTTTTTTATGGCCTTTTTAGCCTGTATAATCGATTTCGGTTTATGCACCGCTACCCTGGCGACATAAGCAGTTCCTTCAAGAGGAGGGAGCATTTCACAAACTTTTATTGGATAACCATTAACCTCATGTTTACGGCCCTGAGGGGAGGTTTTTGTCTTCTGACCGATAAGAGTTGTTGGGGCCATTTGCCCACCAGTCATACCATAGACTGCGTTGTTAATAAATATTAACGTAATATTTTCACCCCTGGCAGCTGCGTGTACAAATTCTCCTGTACCAATGGCAGCCAGGTCACCATCACCCTGGTAGGTAAATACAACGCGGTCGGGCAGAACCCTCTTGATCCCCGTCGCCACAGCAGGGGCCCTGCCGTGAGAGGCCTGAAACATGTCAATATCAAAATAATCCATAGTAAAAACAGAACATCCTACCGGCGCCACACCAATAGTATTATCCTGGATATTTAGTTCGTCAATCACTTCAGCAATCAGCCGGTGTGCAATGCCGTGGTTACAACCGGGGCAGTAGTGAAAAGGTACGTCTTTTAATGAAACAGGTCTAGAAAAAACTTTCCTCACTGGCCTGCACCCCCGCTATATATTTTTTTGACTTCTTCGAGCACATCCCTCACCGTAGGAACCATCCCGCCAAAACGTCCGTAATGATAAACGGGCGCCTTGCCGCATACTGATAGCCTAACGTCTTCAACCATCTGGCCCATATTCATTTCAACCGAGAGAAAACATTTTACCCTGTTCGCCGCTGTGCCGATAAAGTCGGCCGGGAATGGCCAAAGGGAGATTGGCCTGATCATGCCGACCGGTATGCCCTGGGCTCTGGCCTTCTCCACCACTGCCCGGCAAATCCTGGAGGCTGTCCCGAAAGCAACCAGTACTATATCCGCTCCATCAAGCTGATATTCCTCACAGACCTGCTCATTCTTATTAATTTCAGAGTACTTATCGCGCAGAATAAAGTTCAGCGACTCCATTTCTTCGGGTATAACATAGCATGAGTTTATCAGGTTTTTCCCTTCATGATCAACCTTCCCGGTAGCGGCCCAAGGCTTTGGCTGTATTTCAATTTGGTATTGATCATCAAGTTCAACTGGTTCCATCATCTGCGCCATGATTCCATCAGCCATAACCATAACTGGATTACGGTAGCGATCGGCAAGATCAAAAGCTTTTTTCATGATATCAACAAGTTCCTGCACAGAGTTAGGCGCCAGGACAATCAAGTGGTAATCACCATGACCGCCGCCTTTTGTGGCCTGAAAATAGTCGGCCTGGGAAGGGGCGATGTTGCCCAGTCCGGGTCCACCACGCATCATATTAACCACAACACAGGGCAGTTGAGCTCCAGCCAGGTAGGACAGTCCTTCCTGCATCAAGCTAATCCCGGGCCCTGAGGAAGAGGTCATTACTCTAGCCCCTGCCCCGGAAGCCCCGTATACCATGTTTATTGATGCCACCTCGCTTTCAGCCTGCATGTAAAGCCTGCCTACTTCAGGGAGGCGCTTTGCCAGGTAGTGTGTAAGTTCACTCTGGGGCGTAATGGGATAGCCGAAAAAATAACGGCAGCCCGCCCGAACCGCACCTTCTCCGATCGCTTCATTACCTTTCATTAAAATCCTGCTCAAACCGCCTTCACCTCTCTCTGCACTTCGATTACCAGGTCAGGGCAAATCATTGCGCAAAGGGCGCACCCGGTACATTTTTCCATCTCCAATACTGACGCCGGGTGATAGCCCATATCATTTATTTGACCTGACATAACAACGAGATTTTTTGGGCATACCGTTGTGCACAAACGGCACCCTTTGCAGCGTTCTTCCCTGAATGTTATTAATGCCAAAATATACTTACCTCCTCAATTCCATTAATAAAACCTTGGCAGGACCAGACAGATCAAATTAAACCAGTATCTCCTTCATAAATATCCCATGGGAGCTTCAAGAACAAGTCCAATTTCAATACAGGTACGCCTACTTCCCCCAGGTCTCCGGCCAAATCCCTGCGAACTGCCATGAAAGGAACAGGAAGCCCCAATTGACCGGCAGCTTCCAAAATAATCTGGTGACCCTTAAGAATTATGCCCTTATCCGTTTCAGGGCCGAGGTTTGTATTGCTGATCAGAGCGTCCACCCTTAACCCGGACATGCTTTCAATTCGTTTTAAGACATCAATGATACCTTCAGTATCCCGGGTAAAAATACGGCATACATTCACAACCATAAAAAGTGTGTACGTACTGTCGGGCAGATCCTTTTTAAAGCGCCTTAAAACAGCAGCGCCGATATCGTTACCGCCCACATCAAAGATACCCGGCCCCTCGTTTTTTTCCAGCACACCCTGGATTGCCGGAGGTAATGCAGGCACATCAGCACCTGCAAGTTTCCCTGAAGGGCTGATCACATTTATACCTCTGCGCTCCAAAGCATTTATGGCTGTCCTGGTCCTGAAATAGGGGTTTACTAAATCGAGGTCGACAACAGTAACTTTCGAGACATTTTCGCGCAGTTTAACGGCGTAATTTAAAGCTACTTCAGTTTTCCCGCTCCCGAATCCCCCGGTAAATATGCTGACACGTCTATTAATAATCATTTAAATAAAAGAACCCCCCAGCTATATACACTGCACATATTTCGACGAATTTTCTTAAAAACCCTTTTCATTAGCTTACTAAAAACACCGTGTTTTTCATAACTATTTATTATTTTTATCATAATCATTATTAGTAAGAAACCCCTTAATATAATTCTGGCATAGTTTGGAGCTGTGAAGTGTTTTAAACCGGACTTGTTATTATGTGTTTTACATTTTACGAAAAAACCACCCCAAAAAGGGGTGGCCTGACCTGGCATGGCATATTGGAAGTATTGCTTGTGGCCCAGACTTGACTATAAATATGTGGTTTGATGTATTTTAGATGCAGCCACTCCAGGAACATGTGATTTTAAAATATATTATATTAATATGGTATATAATGGTATATTGTTACTTTTTAAAAATTTTTAAAAATAAAACCCCGAATCCCTTAAGGTAGTCCGGGGCAGGAGAAAAACAAACAATCAACCATCGTATTCAACTAACCTTTTGCTCAATCCTCAGCTTGTCTGCAACCAAAGCGATAAACTCGCTGTTAGTTGGCTTGCCCCTTTCCATGTTTATGGTATAACCAAAAAACTTGGTCATCATTTCCACGTTCCCTCGGTCCCAGGCAAGTTCAATGGCGTGCCTGATGGCTCTTTCAACTCTGCTCGGAGTAGTTTGAAATTTCTGTGCTATCATAGGGTAAAGTTCCTTAGTAACCGCCCCAAGCAGGTTGACCTCGTTGATCACCATTAAAATAGCGTCCCTTAGATAATGATATCCCTTAATATGTGCAGGAACTCCCATTTCGTGAATAATATTTGTTACAGCCACGTCCAGATTTTTAGGTTTGGCGGGAGAGATATACTGTGATACGTTGACACCTTCCGCAAGCTGTCTGATCCGGGTGGCAAGCACATTAAAATCAAAGGGTTTCAAGATATAATAATCGGCCCCCAATTCAACAGCCCTTTGAGTCACGCTTTCCTGTCCGAAGGCGGTAAGCATGATAATTTTTGGCTTGCTCCCCTGGCTTCCAGTTACAAGTTTTTCTATAACCCCGATACCGTCAAGATGAGGCATGATAATATCTAAAACCACAACATCAGGGTTCCCTTCCATAATCATTTGAACAGCTTCAAGCCCGTTGTAAGCAATACCAATGAGGTTTAAATCTTCCTGCTGGTTAATGAATTCTTTGAGCAGTTCGCAGAAATCTCTGTTATCATCTGCGATTAACAGCCGTATTGCCTTCCTTCCCATAAATATTCCCGCCTCCTAAATTTCTATATTTTGGTTATTTTCTAGTACTCAACAAATTCGACAGCCAAAAAAAAAGTCCTTCAAGAAATCCTTGAAATTATAAATAAAATGGTAATATATAGAATATATTTTATGCCGGTATTTTGTTTCACAATAATAGATATTTAATTTTTGCTTGCGGACTAAACCAAAATGTTTACAATAAATCACTTCCTTTAGAGAATTTAAAAATATAAACTGTCTTACAATAAACTCAAATTATATTTTATTACAGTAGTTATGCAGT
>DFAP01000112.1 GCA_002365855.1 Pelotomaculum sp. UBA3103
AAAGCATAATTTCTTATACAAGGACAAAGCCGGGTTGGGAGCAGCCCGGCAGATACAGGCCGGCTGCCGCACGGCGGTACAGGCGGTCCAGTTTATCGAAGGGAGTTTCTTTGGAAAGCGGCACGAAACTGACGGCAAAGTTCAACTCTTCCGCCTTGTGGGCGATATTGTTTAAAAAATGCGTTTTGCCATTGCCGAAGTTGCCCTTGATCACCAGAGAAAAAGCGCCGCCGTCCCGTCGCACATGTTCCAGTTCGCGCCCCACGCGCTCACACGCGGCCTCCCGGCCGTAGGAAAAAATAGCGCTTAAGCTACGGGAGGAAACTCCGGAACGAAGGCATTCAATGACCTGTTTGGCTGCAAATTTATCCATCCCGTCCACCTCCCGCGTCGTATTGGTTGACAATTGCCTCCACCACCCGCCGCACTGGCGAGAGCATGCTGACGTTTTCCAACAGGCAGTGAAAATCCTCCTGCCGAATACCGGAGCCGACGCCAAATGTTTCGTTCAGCCTTTGTTGCAGTTCCAGGCAGGTTTCAATAGTAAATAATTCCTTCACTAGAAGATCCTGATTGACAAGATCAGCAAATTTGTTCGGACGCGACCCCGAGACTTCGTTCTGGATGCGCATCCACAGCGCCTCGTAGGACTTAAAGCCTACCTTTTCGTCATGGATCAACTCCGTCCGACCGGCAAATACAAAAAACGCTCCCTCGAATCCGGCGAAGTCGTCCACCAGCTGCCGCAAACTCTCGTAGACCTCGTTGCGGGCGGCCCGGCCGTAGAGCATCCGCCCTTCAGGCCCGCGTTCCAGCAAAGCGCTCAGGTCGTCCACCGCCGCGCAAAGCCCCCGGCGGCCGCAGAGGCGCAGCAAATAGAGGAAAGACGCCATCATGTGCCTGGCGTTGTATTTGTCGATGCGGGTAAAAATCTTCAGAGGCTTTAAAACCCTGGCCGGCAGGGGGCGGCCTTTCAGCCATTCCTGCAGGATTTCCTTCTGCTCATCCGCCAGCCGGCGCGAGCCCAGGTGGTGGGCACAGAGCTGGGTAAACGCCATTGCAAAGTTGTGGTTTATTTTCCGGTCCTGGTAAAGCGCGTCCAGCTTCTCCTGGATCTCTCTCCGCAAGCTGTCCGCAGCCCGTCCCTGCGCCTGCGCCCAGCTAAAGAAATCCTGCTCCGGTGTAAGCTGCCCGCCCTGGTAGCCCAGGCTCTCCACCACATTGTCGCAGTAATCTGTCACCAGGGTTTCCACATCCACCGCGTCCAACACGGCCTTGTAGATCGAGTCAAACTTATTCAGGCGCATCCGCCGGGCATCCGTGAAAAAGGTGAGATAACCCAGCCGCCGCGCCTCCTCAAGCATCAAGAAGAGGGCGTGTGTCTTACCCGAGCCCGGCTTTCCGATGAAAAACTTCACCTTGCTGCCGCCGCAGGCGATATAGTCGCTCAGGTAGTGGTCCCGCCAGAAATTCCAGATCCCTTCCCGCTCTCCCACCGTGATTGCCTTAAGCGCCTGCAAATCCAGCGGCGGGTTCCCAAGCCGCAGGCATTCCAGCGCTTCTTCCCTGACTGCCGGTTCCACCGGCTATCCCTCCCTGTAAAACTTAATCACACCAAAGCGTTGGGGCTGTGCCTGGGCGTCCAGGACCACCAGCGCCTGCCTGTTGTTACGCACGTTGCCCAACCAAAGCCGTCTGCCGTCCGGCGCGTTCATCCACCCACTTTTCAGCACCCGGTGCAGGTCGAAGGCAAAGAGCTGCGCCGGGTAGTCGCGCCTTTGCCGGGGCAGCGGGGTGAGGGTGTTATAGACGTCTTTTAGCAGTACTTCCTGTTCGTATGCGTCAATCTTTGTCTTTGCGATTTGTCTAGCCATCTCCGTGTCGTAAGCCGCCGCCAGGGACTGGAGAAAGCGCTGGATATCGAAGGACGCCGCGTTTAAGCGGTCGATGCTTTTCTTCAAGCGCCCGGCCAGAACACCGGGTCGCAGGTTGCGGCAGATACGGTCGTCGATGGTAACCATATCTTTTTCCGGCAATACCCGTACTTTATAAGGAAGGACTTCGTAAACCGGATATTCCGCTTCCACGGCCAGGCTTTCCGCCGCCAAGGCGTCCATAAAGCCCCGGTGAAATTCTTCCTGCAGGTAAGACTGCATGTTGAAAGAGGGCAGCTTCTCCAGCAGACCCTGCAGTGTTTTCCTGCTGCCTTTCCAGCAGTTCTTCGTAGCGTACCAGAGCCTGCTGCAGGGCTTCCAAGTTGCCCTCGTCGCCTGCCGTTTTCACGCGCCTGACCACGTTAACCATACTGCGGTGGGCGTTGTTAAGGCTTTTGAAGTCCTCCTGCAAAGTCTGGTCCAGAAATTCATCAAGAGTCTTCGACATATATAAAAAACACCCCCGAAAGTCTGACAGAATATGCTATCTTTCTTCAAGGGTTATGTATTATCCTTCTACAAATTTTAAATCTCTGCAGCAAAATATGGTGGGCAAGCGGGTAAGTAGTCCGAGCACGAGACATTACTAACTGCTCTCTTCTCAAGGGCGATCTTGAACTTTCTCATTTCAGTCTGATTCACACAGTCAGATGCCCGAACACCTAAGACACTTGGTCAAGACTCATTCTTATCACTTAAAAATCAGGGGTTAGCTCGATCCTTTGCGTCAAGCCCTCCCGATGCGCTTCTTCGTATGCTTCTTTTATCCGACTCATCGGCATGGTCTTGATAAATGGCTTGATCTGGACTATGCCGCTAAGCACCATATTTAAAACATCCGGGTAGTACTTGGGCAGGCAGGCATCATGTTTTCGATAAAATTACTGAATTCATTTTTCTTTCTACTTCTTTCCTCAACTTTAATGTTTTTGCAAGTCTCTTCCCTGCTTTTGCTGTTTGGTCCAATATCTTTTCGTCTTTTAAAACTTCCCCCTCTTTGAATAACCCCAACGCTTTAACTGTATCTATCACCCTATAACCTAAGGCCTCTAATGGTTTTGTCATGCCTTCAGCAGTGTATCCCATATCCTCTTCTGAATATTGTTCGCACACAGCTATAACAACTGCATATTTACCCCCAAGTGCCTCATGGATTCCCATCCAAACAGAACGGTCATCTGCTGCGAACATTTCAAAACAATAACACCTATCAATAAAGGCTTTTACATCAGCCGATACATTGTAAAAATATGTAGGTGAACCTAGAATAATTGCATCTGCTTCTAATAGACGTGGATATATTTTCTGCATATCGTCATTAACCACACATTTATAGTTATCTTTGCAACCTTCACAACCATTACAATCTGCTATGGAATATTCACCAAGAAAAATTACCTCAGTTTCTATTCCTTCCTCTTTGGCTGTTTCAACTGCTCTCTGGACAAGAAATGAAGTGTTGCCATTTTTTCTTTTACTACCCACTATACCTAGAATTTTAATAGTAATGACCTCCCTTTTAGTTCTTCTTTCCCTACTCCGCGAATGGCGCGGGGCCTTCTACAACTGATTTCTTAAATTCAAATAGGTTTTTATTGCAATCTGACATATTGTATATTAATCAATAATATCATACAATATTCTTTCACTTATTTAATACATAAACCCACGGATGGGGCATGAGATACTAGCCAGGAATTTTCACCAACAGTCCGCGCGTTTCCGGCATAGCCTGCCTAAAGGCGATGGCCGGGCCTCAGTATTAAACGTAAGTCTTAGGCCCGGGCGAGTCGGGTCACGCCTGACTCAAGCCGGGGGATGGCACGTCTGTCCCTGACATGTATTGCCCCTTGAACGGCACCCGTAAAAAATTATCATGACACCCTTGCAGTTTATTTCGCTGGACGCTATACTTATACTTAAGTATATGATAAAGTCCATGAAGGAGAAAAGTAAACAGGATCCAGTCCTTCAGGGAGGGAGTGTCACCGACTGAAAGCACTCCCAGGTTATGACCTGTTGAAGTTCTCTCCGGAGACGCCGGCTGAAACCGCATGCGCGGCAAGTAGGTTTGGACGTAATCTCCCGACGTTACAAGGGAGGGGGTATCGGAATGTATATTCCCGTACTTTTACCGAGGGGGTATCGTGGTTTTTTCCACGATCCAACCAGGGTGGTAACGCGGCAAGCAATAAGCTTTTCGTCCCTGACGGGCGAGAAGTTTTTTTGTTTTTAACGCAGGTTCTCTGGTTAAGAAACCTCTTTGGGAAGCATTCCCGTATCCTTGAAGAGTGGGCCATTTTGGCCAATTAGGGTGGTACCGCGGAAGCCTGTCGCTTTCGTCCCTTGTTAAAGGGAGCGGCAGGCTTTTTATTTTATATATTGGGGGAAAGAAAAATGGTGGTTGTGATGAATTTAACAGCGGGGCAGGAGCATATTAAAGCTGTCCAACAAAGGCTGGAACAATACGGTTTTGAATTTAGTTTGATCCGGGGGGTTAAGCGCCTGGTCATCGGCGCGGTCGGAGACCGCCAGGTTATCGGTTCCCTCGGGTTGGAGGCTATGCCCGGAGTAGAAAAGATATTGCCGATTATGAAACCGTTCAAGCTGGTAAGCCGTGAGTCCAAAGGAGAAAACAGTTTGGTCAGGGTAAAAAACGTAGTCATCGGTGGTGACGACGTGACCGTTATTGCCGGTCCCTGCGCGGTAGAAAGCAGGGAACAGCTGCTTACCACAGCTCGCAGGGTGCGTCAGGCAGGGGCAGGTGTCTTGCGGGGAGGCACTTTCAAACCCAGAACTTCACCTTACAGCTTCCAGGGTTTAGAGGTAGAGGGGTTGAAACTGCTGGCCGAAGCCTCTGCCGAAACCGGCCTGGCTACGGTAACCGAAATTGTAGATGAGACCAGCCTGAAACTGGCTCTGAAATATGTTGATATGGTCCAGGTGGGAGCGCGGAACATGCAGAATTTCCACTTGCTGCGTATGGTGGGACGTTCAGGCATGCCAGTCTTATTAAAAAGGGGTTTTTCATCAACTATTGAGGAATGGCTGATGGCAGCCGAGTACATTGTTTCAGAGGGCAATGAAAATGTAGTTCTTTGTGAGCGGGGTATTAGGACCTTTGAGGTTGCCACACGGAATACTCTTGACCTGAGCGCTGTTCCTGTGGTTAAAGGGCTAAGTCATCTTCCGGTAATAGTGGACCCCAGTCACGCCACCGGTAACCAGCGGTTGGTGGCGCCTATGGCCAGAGCGGCGGTGGCAGCCGGGTCAGACGGCGTGCTGATAGAGGTTCATCCCGAGCCCTGCAAGGCGCTTTGTGATGGCCCTCAATCCTTAAATCCTGATGAATTCGACTCCTTAATGGCGGAGCTTAGGACGGTAGCCTCTGCAGTTGGGCGGGTTGTTGGGGGAGGATATATATAATGTATACGCTTGGATACCTGGGACCTAGAGGCACTTTTTCAGAGGAAGCCGCCTGTCGTTATATGGATGGTAGAGAAGGCGAAATTGCGGACTGCTCCTCATTGGAAGAAATCTTTACCCGGGTCGCGGACGGAAGGTTGGATGAAGGGGTGGTCCCGGTTGAAAATTCAACGGAGGGCGCTGTTGGAGCTGTACTTGACCTTTTGGCAGGCCCGTTTGACCTGGCAGTTCGCGGTGAGATATTTTTGACCGTCCGCCAGTCTTTAATGACCCGCCCGGGAATAAAGCTTGAGCAGGTGGAAGGAGTCTTTTCACATTCTCAGGCCTTAGCACAATGCCGTAATTTTCTTCATAGAGAGCTTCCTGCAGCTTCGTTAACCGAGTGTTCCAGTACGGCGGCCGCTGCTACGCGGGTAGCCGCCAGTACCCGTCCCTGGGCCGCCCTCGGCCCTGTCAGGGCTGCTGCTGAGTATGGCCTGCACGTTATTATACCCGCTGCCAACGATTACCCGGATAACGTGACTCGCTTCTGGGTAGTGGGAAGGGAGCAGTTATCTTCTTCAGTGGAAACAGGTTACAGGACATCTCTTATTTTTGGCGTTGGGGACCGGCCCGGAGCGCTATATGCCGTACTTCGTGAATTTGCGATACGTGGTATTAATCTGACACGTATTGAATCAAGACCTGCGAAAAAAAACTTGGGTGATTACTTATTCTTTATCGATCTTATGGGTGGGCAGAGCCAGCCCAAGGTTCGGGAGGCGTTGCGAGAGGTGGCTTCTCTAACCATGGGTTTGAAGGTTTTGGGCTCCTACCCGGCATATAACCACTCCGGCTCAATAACACCCAGCCATGGGGTGAATGATCCCGCGGAAGCCCTCGTTACCCTCCGGCATGAGTTGGACGTGTTAGATGCTCAAATAGTAGAATTGCTGGTGCATCGCACCCGGCTGGTCGACCGGATAGCCATGCATAAACAGAGTGCGCGAAATGTTAGAGACCCGGCAAGAGAAAATCAGATCTTATCGCGTGTTAATCAACTTTCACTGGCCGGAGGCGGAGATCCAAAATTGGCAGAAGAAGTATGGAAAGTGATTTTAGATCATTCAGTGCATCGTCAAACAGCTCGATTGGCTTCCGGTGCAACCCCCATGAACAGTTAGCCGGCCTGCTTTCGCGTTTTGTCCTACCGCAAGTGCGACAAGGGACGGTTTTCTTGTCGCACTCTCTGTCTCATAAACAACACGATAAACATAGACTAGGTCTGCGTTATGGGAGGATACTGAGTTGGTCAAGGTATAGACTGCGCAGGCTGGATGTCAGGGGGCCGGGTAAGCCGTTTCCCACAGGATGCCCTTCTATTTCCACAAGGGGCATTATGCCAAGTAGAGAATTGGTCAAAAAAGCCTCCCTGGAGTGGAAGAGGTCCTCCGGCAAAAGAGAGGTTTCCATGGCCGAAATTCCGTTGCTCCGGGCCAATTCCAGCACCGCCCGGCGCACCACTCCCGGCAACAGTCCATCTTCCAAAGGTGGTGTAACCAGGGATTCACCATTAAAAACAAAAAGGTTTGTTACAGTACCCTCGATCAGGTGACCATCTGTATTTACAAAAAGGCCCTCGTTATAACCGGACGAGCTGGCCCAGCGCCGCGCCAATATATTTTCGGCATAGTTTATGGTCTTATGCACTCAACCGGTCATTAGCCCGAACCCGTCCTATAGAAGGGTTATGATTCTTTATTCAATATTTGTTCCCAACGAGGAAAAAGGCTATGTTTAATATCAAGTTGGTCTAACACCTTTCCTGCTACGAAGTTAATTACATCATTTAAACCTTTAGGATGATTATAGAATGCAGGTACTGGTGGAACAATTCGGACGCCAAGCTGGGAGAGCTTTAGCATATTGCCCAGGTGAATAGCGCTTAAGGGTGTTTCTCTTGGGACTATTATAAGCTTACGGCCCTCTTTTATGGTGACATCAGCCGCTCGTTCGAGTAGATTGGAGGATAGCCCGGCAGCAATGGATGCAAGAGAGCCCATTGTGCATGGGGCAATGATCATACCGTCATTTTTATAAGAGCCGCTTGCAATGACCGCACCAATGTCTTGAATGTCGTGCAAGGTAAGCTGCACCTCGGACTTATATACATGGTCAAGTAGTTGTTTTTGTTTTTCGGTAGTTGAACCTTTAAGAGTAAGGTTCAATTCATCTTTTAAAACCTTTTCTCCGGCAGAGGTTATGACCACGTCAAGACAATGACCCAAATCGAGTAATACTTCTATCAATCTGGTGCCATATACTACGCCGCTTGCGCCTGTTATTCCAACTGTGTATTTTGCCATAATTTCCTTTGCTCACTATAAGTATTCAGAATCCAGTATTCAGGATTATCCTAGGTTTTCCTATCGAGTATGAGATCCTTCGCTCCGCTCAGGATGACAAAGCCTAATTTATTCTGTATTCTAACTCCTGACTTCTGAATTCTAACTGGAGCTCTCAGTTAATTCCATATTCTCTCCATCGATTATCTACCAATGCCTTGACTTCTGGTGACATTTTGATGTCGTCCGGCCATTCGCGGGTATGACCTTCTTCGGGCCACTTTCTGGTAGCGTCTATTCCCATCTTATGACCATAATGCGGAAGGGGAGAAGCATGGTCGAGCGCATCCAACGGTCCCTCGACTATTACCACATCCCTGCCGGCATCGATATTATTAAATACCTTCCATGCTACTGTTGAGAGGTCGTACGGATTGATATCTTCGTCTACCACAATTATCATTTTAGTAAACATCATTTGTCCTATTCCCCATAGGGCATGCATTACCTTCTTGGCATGTCCGGGATAGGATTTCTTGATAGACACTATGGCACAATTATGAAATACACCTTCCAAAGGCAGATTCAGATTTACTATCTCAGGATGTACCAGTTTAAGCAGGGGGAGGAAAATCCTCTCTGTAGCCTTTGCTATATAGCAGTCTTCCATTGGCGGCTTGCCCACTACCGTAGCCGGATAAACAGGATTTTTCCTGTGTGTTATGCATTCTACATGAAATACTGGATACATATCCGCAAGTGAATAATATCCGGTGTGATCCCCGAATGGTCCCTCCATGCGGAGTTCTTCCATATCCACATACCCCTCAAGTATAAACTCGGCATTGGCTGGAACTTCGAGATCAGACGTTATGCATTTAACTACTTCAATAGGTTTCTTCCTCAAAAAACCGGCGAAGACATATTCACTGATTTCTTTTGGGATTGGAGCGGTGGCAGAGTAGAGTGTAGCAGGATCACATCCAAGGGCGACTGCCACAGGCATTCTGCCAGACTTACCTTGTTCGGACTTTTTATATAAATTAAAATGACTTCTACCATCCTTATGCATATGCCAATGCATGCCGGTGGTCTTGCTGTCATACAGGTGCATCCTGTACATTCCCATATTATGAACACCGGTCTCGGGGTTCTTTGTAATTACCAATGGCAGCGTAAAAAACCTGCCTCCATCCTGAGGCCAGCATTTCAGAACCGGAAGTTTGGTCAGATCAGGGTCTTTGATGATCACTTCCTGGCATGGCGCTTTTGAAACCTTGTTTGGGAAGATGGAAGCCAGCTGGATTAATTTGGGTAATGCCTTTATTTTATTGACAATACCCGCATATGAATTCACTTCAAGGTATTCAAGTATTCCCTGCCCAATATCGTCAAGGCTGTCCACCTCCAGGGCTAGGGACATTCTTTCATAGCTTCCAAACGCGTTTATCAAAACCGGGAAGTCCGAGCCTTTCACTTTTTCAAAAAGTATGGCCGGGCCACCTGATTTAACCACACGGTCGTTTATTTCTGCAATTTCCAGCTCGGGGTCTACCTCAATTGACACCCTTTTGAGTAATCCCTTTTGCTCAAGGGTTTTAATAAAATCCTGAAGGTCTCTGTAAGCCATGGCTACCTCCACTTGTGCTGCGGATATCACTACGTTATAATGTTTAAGAGTTATTATAACATGATATGTTTAGTAGATAAATATAATTATCACCCCCACCTTAATCCTCCCCCGTCAAGGGGGAGAAAAGCAGGAGAAAAACCATGAAAATAATTAAGAACTTTATAGAGCTGGTGAAATTTGAACATACAGTCTTTGCCTTACCTTTTGCATACATCGGTGCTATGCTTTCAGGAGGGGAGCATACGCTGGAGAAATGGATTCTTATAACCATTGCCATGGCGGGAGCAAGGACGGCAGGCATGGCTTTAAACAGGCTTATAGATTTAAGATATGATGCAAGAAATCCAAGAACTGCCGATCGTACCCTGCCAAAAAAGAAAATGAAATTATCTACTGTATTGATAATAACAATAGTCTCGCTTGCCATTTTTGAATATGCGGCATACAGCCTGAACACACTGACATTGATACTATCTCCCCTGGCCATAATCATGCTGGTTTCATACTCTTACCTGAAAAGATTTACATACCTTTCACATGTAGTCCTGGGATTAATTCTGGCATCAGCTCCAATTGGCGGGTGGATTGCCATGACCGGAAATCTTGAGATAACACCTGTAATACTTGGAGCGGCGGTTATGTTCTGGGTGGCGGGTTTTGATATTATCTATGCATGTCAGGATTATGATTTTGACAAGAAGGAAAATCTTCATTCCATTCCAGTCAAATTTGGAGTTAAACAGGCTTTGGCCATTTCATATGTATTTCACATTTTGACCCTTATATTATTGTTTGCAACCGGATGGTTGCTGAATCAAAATATTTACTTCTATATTGGGGTTATGATTACTGCAGGGTTTATCGTATATGAACATATGTTGGTCAAGCCGGGGGAAACACATAATATAAACAAAGCCTTCTTTGTGGTTAACTCCTGGGTCAGTATGGTTTTATTCACGTTTACCTTGATTGCAAAGGTTCTAGTTTAATTCTTTAGGGGAAGACATAACGTTGTGGTTAAGTTTTCCCGCTCACACCGGCGGCAGGCGTAAATGTACCGACACCTGGGCGGGAATTACTTTGATCCATAGACCTTTTTTAAAAGTGTCGGCTTTCTTAATTCTCCACATGTACAACTATTATCACCAAAGGTTGCTTCTTTCATGACTTCGGCTAATATTCTCGCCACACGGGGTGCCTCATTATAATAAATGTCACTGAGCTCCTCATGCTGCCAATCCTGCACAATGCCCTCACCATAATTTACGACCAGGTGTAAACCAGCATAACAGGCACCAATTTCCCTGGCTAAATAGACTTCTGGACAAAGACTTTGTCCTACAATATCTGCACCCCACTGTCTAAGCATCTGTGTTTCACTGGGGCTCTCAAAATGACGTCCATCGGTGACCGCATAAATGCCTCGCTTAAAAACACGGTTGATTGGCTTTGCTTCAGCAGCACGCAAAAGAAGTGCACGCAGATACGGACATAAGGCCTGACGCATAATCAGAAGCTGGTTGGTACCAAGTTCTACAACCCGGCGCAGAGAAAAATCTATATAGTCATGTGGTACAACAATATCTCTGGGGTCAAGCAGGTGATTAAGGCTCCCCACCCCCCCTTCTGAAAACACTTTTTTAACTCCCGCTTCCTTAAAGACCCAGAATACCTGCTGCGAGGCCCTGGCCCTGGTTACCCCTGAACGCCAGCCGTGCATTCTGCACCCCAGGGCTGTATACTCAGTTTTACCCTTAACCTGAAAAAGATTGAAAGGAGGGCTGTCTCCAAAAGGTGTTTCGTAAATAATCTCTTGTTTTAGAATTATAAAAGAACTGTCTTCAAGGTCTTGGGGGAAATTCAGGGACAAAGTACCGGAACCCCCGATAAAACCTAACAGGGCTTTATCCACCATAGCAATCATTGTCACCTACCTATATACTTTTAGAATATTATAGCTGGTATCTCTTAAAGCAGGAATTTTGCCAGTCTCCTTTATGATCCTAATCATTTTATCACGGGCCATGTTATAAGAGACGCCAGCTGCCTTAACTACATTCTCTTCCAGCATAAGGCTTCCCAAATCATCAGCCCCGAAATAGATAGATATCTGACCCATCCCTGGGCCCTGAGTTACCCATGAACCCTGGACAGTCCTGAAATTATCCAAAAAAAGCCTACTGACGGCTAAGAACCGGAGATAACTGGCAGAAGAGGCCTTCTTCCCTCCCAAGACAGTATTATGTGGTTGAAAGGTCCAGGGAATAAAAGCTCTAAATCCTCCAGTCCTATCCTGCAGAGCACGTATTTTTTCCAGGTGTTCCAATCGTTCCAGCAGTGTTTCCTGACTGCCAATCATCATGGTAGCCGTAGATTTAAGTCCCATATTATGGGCCGTCTCCATAATATCGAGCCACTCCTGACTTGATATCTTTTGGGGACTGATTAATTGCCTGACCCGGTCAACCAGGACCTCCGCCCCTCCTCCCGGCAGGGAATCCAAACCCGCTTTTTTTAATTCCATTACAGTTTCTTTTATGCTGATGTTCTCCTGTGCGGCAATATGCTTGATCTCCGGCGGAGAAAGGGAGTGAATCACCACAGGATAGTATTGTTTAATCGCCTGAAAAACTGCTGTATAATAGTCAAGGCCCAGTTTGGGATGAAGCCCTCCCTGGAGCATTACCTGGGTTGCACCCATTTCCACAGCTTCTTCTACTTTGCTTAATATCTCCTCAACCGAAAGGACATAAGCATCAGAATTGTTTTCATCCCTGTAGAAAGCACAAAATTTACACTGCACCTGACAGACATTAGTGTAATTTATGTTCCTGTCTATGACAAAAGTTATATGATTGCCGGGATGCAGCTTATCCCTGCCTTTGCAGGCTTGTTGGGCCAGGGAATATATATCTTCACTGCACAACAGTTCAAGGGCATGGTCTTTTGTTAGACGGGGCATCTATTTCACCTCAAAGAAATCAAGCTGTGGAGCATATGCCAGCATATTTTTAGCAGCCAGATATTCATAGAAAGTTCTAAGGCCTTTTTTATGTCCATCATCAAAGGAGAATTCCAGCCCGCGGAAATACTTGGTCAAAAATTCCTCGCTATAACTTTCCCAGCGCGCGGCATCCTTAACAATATCCCCAAGATTGTCCAGGCTGAACTGCATGGAAGACAGGAAGGCTTCATATACATTACGAACCAGTTCGGGTTTATCCTGGGCAAATTCTTTTCGTACCGCCCAAACAGCATATACCATCTTGCAGCCGGTATAATCCTTCCATTCCAGACCAAGGTCATAAAAAAACAGTCCCGGCGGCTTTTGATAAACTGCCCTTAATGCGTGATCTCCGATTAAAAGAGCGGCTTCTGCTTCTAAAAGCATTGCAGATAAGTCTGGCGGACTCACAAAATATTCACAATTCAAATCATATTTCTGCACGAGAATTATCTTGAGCAGATTAATCGAAGTAGCTGAAGTATTTGTCAGGGCTACTCGCTTTCCATCAAGCTCCCTGACAGGAACCTTGCTTACAAGGTAAATACTGTTCACTGGTCCATCAGCGCTTACAGTCAAATCGGGTATTAGCAGCAGTTCCTTGGCATGACGGGCATACTCAACGCAAGAAATAGGACTGATATCCAATTCCCCTTCTATCAATCTTTGATTAAGCTCCGTTGGTGTGCCTTTGTTTAAATCTATATCCAAGAGTATTTGTTGGTTCTTGACCAGGCCATAATACAAAGGCAGACAGTTTAAAAACTGGATATGCCCCACTCTAGGCCTCATGTTTATTGCCCTCCTCATATACTTTGAGCACATTATATAATGTATCCCTTTCCACAGGTATGCAGCCCATCTCCCGGATAAGTGAGAGCAGTTCATCCTTGGTGATTCCTTCAGATGTCTTTGCTCCAGCCGCATGAGTTATCTTTTCTTCCACTACAGTTCCGTCCAGGTCATCTGCACCGAACTCCAAGGTTAACTGGGCAAGAGGAAGTCCGAGCATTATCCAAAAAGCCTTTACATGGTCAAAGTTATCCAGGAGAAGACGGGCTATGGTCAAGACCTTTAAGTCTTCTGCAGCAGTAGTCCTTTTCAAATGAGATAAAGCCGTATTCTCGGGATGAAACGGCAGGGGTATGAAAGACTGGAACCCTCCGGTTCTATCCTGCAGTTCACGGAGTCTAAGCAGATGGTCTATGCGTTCTTCCCATGTCTCCAGATGGCCGTACAGCATAGTGGCATTCGTTTTCAAACCAAGTTCATGGGCAGTCTGCATTACTTCCAGCCAACGCTCTCCTGACGCCTTATTAGGGCAGGTCTCCTTTCTGACACGCGAACTAAATATTTCAGCCCCGCCGCCGGGCAAAGAACCTAAACCTGCCTTAATCAAGATATTCAAGACATCACGTATAGATTTACCAGATATTTTTGCAAAGTAATCTATTTCCACAGCAGTAAACGCCTGCAGATGGACCTCCGGATAGGCAGCGTGCAGCCTGGCTATTACCTCGCAATAATACTCAAACGGCAAATCCGGATGCAGCGCACTGACAATATGAAGTTCCGTAATACCCTCCGGGACCGCAGTCCGCGCAGTTCTCAAGGCCTCTTCCACGGACATGACATAGGCTCCGTTTTTGTCTCTATCTCTGCCAAAAGCGCAAAATCTGCAGTTTGATACACAAATATTGGTAAGGTTTAAATGCCTGTTAACATTAAAATAGACGAAACTGCCCGTCTTTCTCCTCTTCACTTCACGGGCCAGACGCCCTAAAAAGAGGAGGTCATTGCAGCCCGTTAAAAAAAGGGCATCTTCTCGAGTCAGCCTTTGTCCGTTAAGGATTTTTGCTTCAATTATATGCAGCATATTTTTGTCACCTTCCAAAATATCTAAATTATATCCCTATATTAATAATAAACTTTTTCCAGTCATATTTCCATCTTTTTAAACGCAAAGCATCGCCAACCACAGAGACTGAGCTTATCGCCACTGCACCTCCTGCCAGTACCGGATTCAAAAGCCCCATAGCCGCTACAGGTATCCCGAGTGTATTGTAAATATGTGCCTTATACTGTGTTATTGTTGAGATGGAAAAAGCAAATTCCTATTACCTTAATTACATTGCCGCTAACCCAAGGTCCCTCAGCATTTGCAAATCATCCTCCACCTCTCTGCCGCCGGTTGTAAGGTAGTTGCCCACCATCAGCCCGTTGACTCCGGCCAGCAGCGCAGCGGACTGCAGATCCCGCAGGGCCGCTTCCCTGCCGCCGGCCAGGCGTATAACGGCACAAGGCAGGACCAACCTGAACATGGCCGCAGTCTTTAAGGTTTCCAGGGGCGCCGGGACAGGCTTACCCCAGAGAGGGGTGCCTTCAATGGGAGTAAGTATATTAATTGGTACAGACATAACCCGTAATTCTTTTAACTGGAAGGCCATTTCAACCCGGTGCTCCCAGTTTTCCCCCAAGCCTATAATCCCACCTGAACAGACACCCAGGCCGGCGTCTCTCGCGGAATAAATTGTCTCCACCCTTTCCCCGAATGAATGGGTGGTACAAATTTCAGGGTAATAGCTGCGGGAGGTCTCAATGTTATGATGGTACATGGCTACCCCAACTTCTTTTAATCGCAGGGCCTGATTATAATCAATAATTCCCAGTGAGGCGCAAAGTCTTAAGGTCGTTTTTTCTCTCAGTGTTTCATATATGTCCAGGACTTTTTCAAGATCTCCGTCCAAAACCCCCCTGCCGCTGGTAACCAGGGAAAAGCGACGGGCCCCCTTGGACTCCATCTCACGGGCCCGCTCCAGGATCTCTTCTTTTGGCAGGAGTGGATACGTGGATACGCCGGTGCGATGATGCCCAGATTGGGCACAAAAAGCGCAGTCCTCTGTGCATCGACCGGACTTGGCGTTGATAATGGAGCAGAGGTCTACTTCATTGCTGTGATAATGGCGGGTTGCCTTCAGGGCCGCTAAAAAAAGTTCGTTTAACCGGTCGCCCTCTGTCTCACCCAGGGCCATTGCCTCTTCCCAGGATATTTTCCCGCCGGACATAATTCTTTCAACCAGTTCGTTAAACATCAGCGCGACCCCCCGGTCACTTCAGCTATGGCTTTATAAGTAATCTCAAGCACCCGGTCCAGTTCCGGAATGCTCATCGACAGGACAGGTATCAGTACAATAACATTACCCAGGGGACGGATAACCAGGCCGTTTTTCCTGGCCTCCAGGATCACCCGGTGGCCCATGTTGTCCTCCAGGGGATAAGGCTCCCTGGTTTCTTTGTCCTTTACGAGTTCAATCCCAACCATCAGACCCTTTTGCCTTATATCGCCCACATGATCAAGGCCGGTAAATCTTTTCAGGCCTTCCTCAAGGTATGAAATTTTCTTGCCCAGTTCTTCAATCAGCCGCTCATCCTCAAACAACTTGATGCTTGCCAGGGCGGCGGCGCAGGCCAGCGGGTTTCCGGTATAGGTATGGCCGTGAAAGAAAGTTTTACATTCCCGGTTCGCCCCGAGGAAAACCCCGTAAACTTCATCGGTGGCCAAGGTGGCGGCAAGAGGCAGGTAACCCCCGGTAATGCCCTTGGCCAGGCACATCAGGTCCGGCGTCACCCCCTCATGCTCACAGGCGAACATTTTACCCGTGCGCCCGAACCCTACGGCGACCTCGTCGGCGATGAGCAAAATATTGTAGCGGCTGCACAACTCCCTTACTCTTTTTAAATACCCCTCTGGAGCCACGATCATCCCCGCCGCCCCCTGTACCAGGGGTTCTACAATCATGGCGGCGATTTCCCCGTGGCTTTCGGCCAATACCTCTTCCACCGCCTCCACGCAGGTCAAGCCGCAGGAAGGCTTGGCCAGGCCCAGGGGACAGCGGTAACAGTAAGGAGTGGGCACATGAACACAGTCAAAAAGGAGCGGGCGGAATATGTCATGAAAAAGTTCCATTCCCCCGACGCTTACCGAGCCGATGGTGTCACCATGGTAGGCCTCTCCCAGGGAGATGTACCTGGTTTTCCCCCTGAAGGCGCCGTCGTCTTTTTGTTTCCAATACTGGAAAGCCATCTTTAGGGCGATTTCAACGGCGGTGGAACCGCAGTCGGAATAAAATACTTTTGTTAAACCAGGAGGTGTGATTTCCACCAGTTTTTTCGCCAGCAGGATCGAGGGGACATTGGCCAATCCCAGCAGGGTGGAGTGGGCTATTTTACCCAACTGTTCCTTTATAGCGTCGTTCAGCTCTCTCTTGTTGTGCCCGTGCACTGTCACCCAGAGGGAGGAGACACCGTCAAGGTAGCGGTTCCCCTCGATATCAATAAGGTAACTGCCCTCACCCCTTTCTATAACCAGAGGCCTGTTTTTCACGTACTCCTGCATTTGTGTAAAGGGGTGCCAGATGTATTCCCGGTCCCACTGCTCTAAAAGTTCGCTGGTATAGCCTTCCATAACTTCTCTCCCCCGTTTATTTAAGTCACGGCGTTATCTCCGCTCGCTCCAGTGCTCTACGCCGCTTAAGATAAGCCGTGCCTCCTGTAATTTACCTTAAATCAGCACGCGCCAGTCTACCTTTTCATCAATTACCTCAACCAGGTTACCGGTGCGTCCCGATTCGACGCTTACCTCCGGCAGGTAAGGCACGATGCCCAGAATTGGAATTCCGGTCATTCCTTCGATAACTTCGGGATTGGTCCGCTCGGCCATGGTGGCCTGATCTTCCCGGTAGCCGTTAATGATAATTCCCTTCACCTTTATCCCTGACTGTTGAGCGTACTTCACCGTCAGGACGGTGTGGTTGATGGTGCCCAGCCCCGGCCTCGCCACCACCAGCAAAGGGGTATTCAAAAGCCGCGCCAGGTCGGCCATGGTAAAGTGGTAATCCACTAGGGGGACGCATAGCCCCCCTGCCCCTTCCACCAGGACGAAGTCATTTTCAGCGGCCAGGCGGTAATAGGCTTCTGCCAGTGCCAGCGGGTCAATTACCTGCCCGGAGACCCGGGCGGCCACATTGGGCGAAAGGGGGGGCTTAAAGCAACAGGGGTTCAGTTCCCGGATGGAATACGGCAGGCCGGTCGCCACCCGGTAGAATTGGGCGTCTTCGGAGAGCAGTTCCCCTTCCCGTTCAATCCCGCCGGACTGCACGGGCTTGAAGGCAGCCGCCTTGAACCCGTTTTTCCTGAGCACCCCTGCCAGGCCACCGGTGACAACGGTCTTGCCCACTCCGGTGTCGGTCCCGGTCACAAAAATCCCTTTTGCCAAAAAATCACCCTTTTCTCCGCCAACCGTGGCGGTATAACTTCTTAACTACTGCGGACCTGTAATAGCTTATAGGCCTTCTTGAGAAAAAATGGTTTTCATGGAATACCAGCAACCATCTAGGCCTTCTGATCCGGACTCAAAGCTTTCTGCTTTTTAACAACGATGCTGGCGTTATGGCCGCCGAACCCAGAAGAATTGGACATGGTTATGTGCAATTCTTTTTTTCTGGCCCGGTTGGACACATAGTCGAGGTCGCATTCGGGATCGGGATTCTCATAATTGATAGTGGGCGGAATCAGGTGGTGCTCCAAAGCCAGAAGACATGCAATGAACTCCACCGCCCCAGCCGCGCCCATCATGTGGCCGGTCATAGACTTGGTGGAACTGACGGCGAGTTGATAAGCATGAGGCCCAAAGACCTTTTTTATAGCCCTGGTCTCATATCTGTCATTAAGCACTGTAGAGGAGCCGTGTGCATTTAAGTAGTCAACAAGCGAGGGTTCAAGTCCGGCTTCCTGCAGGGCATCGTTCATGGCACGGGCCAGTTCCGTTCCGTCGGGCAAAGGAGAGGTAATGTGGTAGGCGTCGCTATTGACGCCGTATCCGGCAATTTCTCCATACACTCTTGCGCCGCGTTCCCGGGCGTGTGCCAGGGTTTCCAGCACCACCACCCCGGCTCCCTCACCCATTACATAACCGTCACGATCAAGGTCGAACGGGCGGCAGGCCCGCCGGGGATCGTCGTTACACGTAGACATGGCCCTGGTGGCGCAAGCCCCGGCAAGCAGACCGGGCGCCAGCGGGGCCTCGCATCCACCCGCAATAACTACGTCGGCCCCCCCCTGCTGTAAAATGCGAAAAGCGTTGCCGATGGCGATAGTCCCGGACGCGCAGGCAGCCATCACGGTATTGTTAGGACCCCTGGCCCCCAGCATAATTGAGATTGCCGTAGCCGCAGAACCGGGAAAATATTTTGCAAAGAGCGAAGTTCCACAGAAATTTTCCCGGCCATCCTGCCAAAGCCGGTACATCTCCTCAATGGCGGACATTCCGCCCCGGCCGGTACCTATGAGCACGCCGACTTTAAGCGGGTCTTCCTCTTCCATCGCCAACCCCGCGCCATCTACAGCTTCTTTTGCAGCCGCCATGGCAAAATGAGCGAACCTGTCGGTTTGCTCCAGAAGATGGCATGGAATTATTCGATATGGATGAAAATCTTTTACCTCCGCAGCAATCCTGGTGGTATACTGCGAGGCGTCAAACAGCGTGATCCTTTCGACGCCGCTCAAACCGCTGAAGAGACCTTTTGCATAATTGTCCTTACCCGTGCCGATGGGTGAAACCACCCCCAGGCCGGTAACGACCACCCTGTTTAGCATGCCTGCCTCCTTATACAACCCGGCAGTCGACGTTAAATACCTGTGCAGATATATATCCGGCGTCTTGAGATACTAGGCAAGACACCATTTTGGCGATATCTTCAGGGCTGCAAGGACGGCCCAAGGGTATCTGCTCGAGGATTTTTGCTTTGGCCCGTTCCGGCAGGCCCCCTGTCATGCCGGTCTCGGTATAGCCCGGCACTACCACGTTAACAGTCACCTGCCAGGGAGCCAACTCTAAAGCCAGGGACTTGGAGAAAGCAATTACGCCCGCCTTGGCCGCAGCATAATTGGCCTGCCCCCTGCGGCCCTGTTGTCCCACTATCGAAGATATGTTGACAATTCGCCCCCAGCGCTGTTTCCGCATTATCTTTAAAACTGCCTTGCTGCAGATAAAGACACCCTTTAGATTTGTGTCGATTACTTCATCCCAATCATCCTCAGTCATGTTCTGCACCAGCGTATCCCGTACAACGCCGGCGTTGTTAACCAGGACATCGATGCGGCCGAACCTCTCTATCACTTCGCCCACCATCTTTACCACTTCTCCGGAATTTGCCACATCGGCACGAATGGCCAGGGACTGGCCGCCCGATTCATTGATGGAATGAGCCAGCGTGCCGGCAGACTCACTGCTGTTTTTATAATTTATTACCATTGAAAAACCATCCTGCGCCAGTTTACCGGCAATGGCCGCCCCTATACCACGGGACGCGCCGGTCACCAATGCCACTTTACGATCCTGTATCACGCCCACTCACCTCCCTTTCCATAGCGGCCGCTTCCAACAGCACAAAAAGCAGATCTGCTTCGGCAACGACATCCCCCTCCACTATTGCCTGGCATCTTCTCTTGCCGAATTTTTTCTTCATTGTCACAATCTCAGCCTCTATACGGACTTCTTCCCCCGGCAACACGTACCTGTAAAAGCGGGCGTTTTCTATCCCTGTCATTAAAGTGATCTTGCCGCGGTGTTCGGGGTGACTTAAAACGGCCACAGCCCCTACCTGCGCCATCGCCTCCAGCAGCAGTGCGCCGGACATTATCCGTTTTACATTACAGAGAGCTAAAAGACAGCTATCATTATCGCATACCTTTTTTAAGCCGACGGCGTGCCTTCCCGGCGCTAATTCAATGATCTTGTCCACCAGGAGAAAAGGGGGCCGGTGAGGGATCACCGCCTCAATTTGCGCTTGATCCATATAAAGTGCTCTCCTTTGTAGATACTCAGTAAATTTGATGTTGAGGCAGGGTGTTATCCCTAGTGAACGACTTGCGGAGCGCCGGTAACAGCACTCGGCGAAGTGAGGATGCAAAATTGGGGGCGTTGACATGGACGTCCGCGCCAGCCTTCACCGAACCAGGATGGTGAGTTGAAGGCGGCCCAGTTTTGCCCGAAGCGAGCCACAGTGCTGTCGGCTCGTAGCACTGGAGTAAACCGAGATAACGCCCTGCATTAGGAGAATATCCCGGCCCGTTTGCCCGCCCGGGCAAAGGCCGACAGCGCCTGGTCCAGGTCTTCCCGGGTATGGACTGCCATAACCGTAACCCTGATCCTGCTCGTCCCCTGCGGTACTGTCGGCGGCCGGATTCCCGGGGCAAAAACACCTTCTTCCAGCAAAGCCTGCGACAGATACATGGTCTTGGCCGCGTCCCCAATAAAAACGGGGATGATGGGGGAATCTTCGGCCGGCACTATATATCCCATTTTATCCAGGCTCGTCCGGAGATAACGGGCATTTCTCCATAGCCGCGTCCTGATTTCCGGCTGCCGTTCCACCAGGCGGACGGCGGCCAGGGCGGCGCCCATAGCCGCCGGCGGCGGGGCGGTTGAAAAGATAAAACTCCTGCCCATGTTTCTCAGGTAGTCGATTAGTTCATGCGTCCCGGCCACGTAAGCTCCGGAGCTGCCCAGGGCCTTGCTCAGAGTCCCCATTTGTACCTGTACCCTGCCCTCCAGGCTGAAATGATCTACCGTGCCCGCGCCGCGCCCGCCCAAAACCCCGGTGGCGTGGGCGTCATCCACCATGACAAAAGCGCCGTACCGCTCCGCCAGCGCCGCGATTTTTGGCAGTGGCGCCAGGTCGCCATCCATGCTGAACACGCCGTCAGTGACGATCAGGCGGCGGCGGTACCCCTGCACCTGCCTCAACATTTCTTCCAAGTGTTCCGTGTCCCTGTGGCGATAGACTTTAACACCCGCCTGGCTGAGGCGGCAGCCGTCTATGATACTGGCGTGGTTCAGCTCATCGCTCAGCACTGCGTCGCCCCTGCCGGCCAGCGCCTGGATCACCCCTAGATTGGCCGCGTAACCGGTGCCGAAGACTATCGCGCTTTCCGTCCCTTTAAAATGGGAAATTTCCTGCTCCAGCTCCTCGTGCAGCGCGTAATTGCCCGTGGTCAGGCGTGAACCGCCGGCGCCGGCTCCCCAGTTGTCGACGGCCAGCTTTGCCGCCTCCTTTACTACCGGGTGCTCAGTCAGGCCCAGGTAGTTGTTGGATGAAAGAAGAATGCATTCCTTACCTTCTATAACCGTCCTGGCCCCCTGAGGACTATCCAGCCGCCGCATCCGCCGGTGAAGGTCTTTCCTATGCAGTTCTTCTAGTTCTTCTGTAAGGAAATTCAATTGCCCGGCGCTCCTTTAGCATATATGATATTTTTAAATTCATCGAAAGACATCTCGCCGCTGATCGTGCCCAGCCTGGTGATCAGACAAGGCTCTTTCTCAAGGCGCCTGACTGCTTCTTCCAACTGGCCGCAGCAGGGATCAAAAAAGAACACTCTGCCGCCCCGCTCACAGCCCTTTTCCTTTAAGTGTTTTAGGCGCAAGTAGCCAAGTCCGGCCGAAGCTACGTAACCGGCGGTGTATGAGGGGTCGTCCGACCAGCACAGTTCGGCTACTATAGACGGTATGGACACCACCTTGGTGGCCAGGCAGAGAGCCTCCCGCACGTGGTTATTGTTAAGATCGTACATGGCCAGTTTTTGCGCCAGTTCCTCCACCATTAAAGGGTGGTAGTCCATGTAGACCACCCGTACCCCCCTGCTTGCATCTGGCTCAAGACGGCGCCCCGTACGGACGTCAAGCAGGATGGCGCCACGCATATTACCTCCACCATTTAGATATTTCATCGCCTGTTGAGCCACGTCCGGCTCGATCCCGGCGAGCCCAAGCAATTTTCCGGCGAGCAGGAGCCCTTCCCCGCAATCACTGGCATGTAATGTGTAAACAGGGAGAGAAGTTAATTCCCTTATGTCTTCGCCGGCCAGTGCTTCTATTTTAATATTGATAAAATCCGGCCTGCCCCGCTCGTGCCCCTGAGCCCGCTGTACCAGCTGCCCGGCGGTATCCGCCACTTCCGCCGCCGAAACAATCCGCTCCGCTCCTGAAATGTGCTTACCGCCCCCTTCGTGCGGCCCGCCCTGCGCCGCGCGCATTTTTACGCTGTAAAGATGGCCCATTCTTTACCCCCCACTTGAAAATCAGGGTCATTTATCATTTTAAGTTAAAAAGTTCTGCGCTAAATTGTCAACCATTAATATGTTTTGGGTTTACAATGTGGACAAAAACATACCCCGCTTCTTTTTATTTTAACAGAAGGACGAAAAAAATGTAAACCATAAATTTTATTTTGGTTAACTTATGGTTTTTAAGTTTATGTGTACAACTAAAAGCAGCATGGAGCTTTTATTTGCTGAGTAGATCCATATAATGATGGCGGAGGTGGGAAGTCAGGGGGCCGGGTAAGCCGT
>DFAP01000021.1 GCA_002365855.1 Pelotomaculum sp. UBA3103
GGGTAGCCTCCTACCCGATTCTGACCACCACTCTTTTTCTACTGCAGGAACGTGTCATTGTTTTGCGCCGCATCAGGCTGAATTTCAGGCAAGGTATATAAATTTTCTTCTCCAATACCGATTCTATTTCCGGCGTAAAGAGGCGCGCTATATGCCTGTTTCAGGATTTCCTCCAACTCACTAATCAAAGGCAGGCGCGGGTTGGTGGTGGTTTGGTCTTCGAATGCCTTTTCCGCCAGTTGAGGGAGCTTTGACATAAAACTTTTGTGGTCTATGCCCAGTTCAGCAAAGCAATCCGGTATCCTAAGGGACCGGCTCAATTCACGCACCGCCCCGATCAGGCTGCGGACTCCTTCTTCCTTTGAAGCCGAGGGAAGGCCCAGGCGGGCTGCCATCTTGCAGTATTTTTCAGGCGCTATGAAATGCTCATACTTTGGAAAAGAAACGAACTTGCTGGGCAGGCCGGCGTTGTACTCAATCACGTAAGGCAGCAGCACGGCATTGGCCCGGCCGTGGGGGATGTGGAACTCCCCCCCCACCTTGTGAGCTAAAGCGTGGTTGATACCCAGGAAGGCGTTGGTAAAGGCCATCCCGGCGATGGTAGAAGCGTTATGCATCTTTTCCCGCGCCACCGGGTCCCCTTCACGCCAGGAGCGGAGCAAATATTCAAACACCAGTTCGACAGCCTGCAAGGCTAGGGCGTCGGTGTAATCCGAAGCCATCACTGAAACATAGGCCTCTATGCCGTGGGCCAGCACGTCCATTCCTGTGTCGGCAACCAGATTCCGTGGCAGCGTTTTAACGAAGTCCGGGTCAATAATTGCCACGTCAGGGGTCAGTTCGTAATCCGCAAGGGGGTACTTGATGTCCTTTCCCCGGTCGGTGATAACAGCGAATGCGGTTACCTCGGAGCCGCTCCCGCTGGTGGTGGGTATGGCCACCAGCCGGGCCTTACGGCTCAGTTTCGGAAACTTGTAGGTGCGCTTGCGAATATCCAGGAACTTAAGTTTTAAAAATTCAAATTCAACCTCGGGGTGTTCATAAAAAAGCCACATTCCCTTAGCAGCGTCCATTGCCGATCCACCGCCCAGAGCTATGATGGTGTCAGGTTGGAAACGATCCATCAATTTGCGGCCTTTCATTACAAGATCGAGTGAAGGGTCGGGTACAATTTCGCTGAAGACTTCGACTACAGGCCTGTGTTCCCTTTTATCCAGGTGGTATTTGATCTTATCCAGATAGCCCAGTTCAACCATGGACTTGTCCGTCACAACAAAAGCCTTCTCTATACCCGGCATCTTGGCAAGGTACTGGATTGAACCTCTTTCAAAGTATATCCTTTCAGGCACCTTAAACCACTGCATATTAACCCGCCTTTTGGCCACTCTTTTGATATTAACCAGGTTTACAGCGCTGACATTGGCCGTGGTGGCGTTTCTCCCGTAGGAACCGCAGCCCAAGGTAAGGGAAGGCATGTTGGTATTATAAATGTCACCGATTGCACCATGGGAAGAAGGGGCGTTCACTATAATCCGCCCGGCCATGATCCTGCGGGCAAACTCGTCTACAAGCTTTTCATCCGCCGAATGGATAACCGCCGAGTGGCCCATCCCGCCGAACTCCACCATCTGTTCACAGAGTTCAATCCCTTCCCGGGAATTGTTTACTACGTAGTAGGCCAAAATCGGGCTCAGTTTTTCCCTGGAAAGCGGGTATTCCGGCCCCACTCCGTCAAGTCTGGCAATGAGAATTTTGGTCCCGTCCGGTACGACAAAGCCGGCCATCCGGGCGAGTTCGTCAGCAAACCTGCCCACTACCTCCGGGCTCATGGAACAGGTCTCTCCGCAGGTGGCAGACCGCTCCAACATTTTCATCTCACTGGTATTCAGGAAATAGCAGCCGTTCTGAACCAGAAGGGACTCTACTTCTTCGGCCACATCCCGGTCAACGATTAAACCCTGCTCGGAGGCACAAATCATACCGTTATCGAAAGTCTTGCTCAAAATCAGGTCTGTAACTGCCCTTCTCAGGTTTGCGGACTTCTCAATGTAACAGGGTACGTTACCCGGCCCCACACCCAGGGCTGGTTTCCCGCTGCTGTAGGCAGACTGGACCATACCCGATCCTCCGGTGGCAAGGATCAGAGAAACGCCCGGGTGGGTCATCAGCATCCGGGCTGCTTCTATTGAAGGACGTTCAATCCAGCCTATGCAGTTTTCAGGCGCCCCAGCCGCCACCGCTGCTTCCAGCATGGTTTTAGCCGCGGCAGCACTGCATCGCTGCGCCCCCGGGTGAAAACTGAAGATAATGGGGTTCCTGGTTTTTATTGAAATCAGGGACTTGAACATGGTGGTGGAAGTAGGGTTGGTCACCGGCGTAACCCCGGCAATAACCCCTACCGGTTCCGCCACTTCTTCGTATTTCTCTTCATCATCTGCCTTTATAACGCCAACTGTCTTGTTATACTTGATGCTGTGGTAAACATACTCCGTGGCAAAAATGTTCTTTTTAATTTTATCTTCATATACTCCCCGGCCGGTTTCCTCTACAGCCATCTTTGCAAGTTCCATATGCCGGTCGAGCCCGGCCAGCGCCATGGCCTTCACTATCCTGTCTACATCTTCCTGGCCCAAATCCATAAATGAATGTAAAGAGTCCTGGGCCTTTGTCACCAGGGTGTCGATCATTTTCCTGCTATCATCCCGAAAGTTATTTTCCACACCTTGCCCCGGAAGCATCTCCATCTCCCCTATCCCCAAAATCTATTTGTTATGAAAGTATCTCCTTCACAAGTAGTAATATTCCCTACGGGTGACAGATAAACATCAAAAAGCTGATGCCAGGAAACTTACTGATCCGTTTTTTACCATTGTTCGACAGCGAGAAAGAAGCATAGTCAAAATATTCAACAATTGGCAGAAATAGCTTATCCCGGATGCAATTTTATTTATCTACAACAAACTCACAATTATTTGCTCTAATCTGTCTCTATACCTTTCATTTATTAACAATATCTTATCGTACCTGCAAGTCGGCAAATATTCTTTACTGCTTTGTACCCGGTTTGATGGACACGCATAACTGAGGTAAAATTTAACTCAGTAGGGGGTGTCCGTTATGACAACAAAAGGTAAAAGGTATGATAAAGATTTCAAACTTGGCGCCGTCAAAATGGTGCTCGAAAAAGGTCGGTCAATAAATAGTGTCGCGGTTGACCTTGGGGTCAGTTATGATACTCTCCATCGTTGGATTAGAGAGTTTAAAACAGACCCGCAGAACTCCTTTAGGGGCAGTGGTCATCTGAGGCTGGACGAAGAAGAAATCCGCCGGCTGAAAAAAGAAAACCAGGACCTGCGGGAGGAGAACGCCATTCTAAAAAAGGCGACGGCCATCTTTGCAAACCACCGGAAATAAGGTATCAGTTTATTGATGAACACCGCTTCAAGTTTCGGGTGAAAAAGATGTGCCAGGTACTGCAGGTTTCTCGAAGCGGTTACTATGCCTGGAAGGATCGTCCACCCAGCCGTCGCCAGCAAGACGACGATGAACTTCTTAAGGCCATCCGTAAGAGCCATACCAGCAGCCGAGGCCTTTATGGAGTCCGTAAGATACATGCTGATGTCAAAGAGCAGTTCGGGTGCGGGAAAAACCGCGTATACCGCCTAATGAATGTAAATTGCATTCAGTCAATTCGCCCAAGGAAATATAAAGCCACTACAAATTCTAGACATAACCTGCCGGTGGCAGAAAACTGTTAAACCAGGACTTTCACGCTGAGGCACCCAACACAGTTTGGTTAAGCGATATCAGCTATATACCGACAGATGAAGGTTGGCTTTACCTGGCTGGTGTCGTGGATCTTTGCAGCAAAGATGTTGTAGGTCTGGCCATGAACAGCACCATGACCAAAGAGCTCGCAATCCAGGCCCTAAACCAGGCGATTGGCCGGGAACACCCTTCTGAAAGGTTAATTCATCACTCTGACCGTGGAGTTCAATATGCCAGCCATGCATATCAGGATCTGCTTCGTAAGAACGGCTTTATCCCCAGCATGAGCCGTAAAGGTAACTGCTATGATAACGCCCCGGCGGAGAGTTTTTTCAGCACCCTGAAAAATGAACTTATTCACCTGCGTCACTTTAAAACACGCGAAGAAGCCAAGTCGGCCATCTTTGATTATATCGAGGTTTTTTATAACCGGCAGCGGCGGCACTCCAGCCTGGGATACTTAACTCCTCTTGAGTTCAAGCTTCAATTCAGGCAAAAAGAAGCGGTCGAGGCTGCATAATCAAACTACTATTTCGTTGAGGCAAATAATCCACAAAAAACTGTGGAAATCACAGATATATGCAGTTTGGCGTGTCTATTTTATCGGGGTCAGCTCAAAGTGACCGAGGACGAGATAGGTTGTAGCTCCCTGATGGTTCAAGGTATGGTATGATACCTTCTGGTGTGTGGCCGGTGACGCATATGTTGTAGCTCCCTGATGGTTCAAGGTATGGTATGATTTTGGGAGG
>DFAP01000082.1 GCA_002365855.1 Pelotomaculum sp. UBA3103
AGGTACCTGTCCCCCTGTCCCATGGATAACCCTTATTTTTTGCTTTTTTCACTTTCAGGAAAACAGGAATACTCGATAACACGATTTTCCCATGTTCTCAGCTTTACCCTGCCGCTTTTACGAGCAAGCACGCAGCGGCGCTCCACCGGTACTTTACCCTTGCCGCCGGGCGCGTTGATAATATAGGTGGGAACGGCAAGTCCGGAGGTATAACCTCGCAATTTATCCATAATCTCTATACCCTCATCAACGGACGTAACAAAGTGTCTTGTTCCTTTTACCTGCTTGGCGTGAAATATATAGTAGGGCCGGACTCTGACCATTAGCAGAGCCTGGTTGAGCTTCTTCATAACATGAGGGTTATTGTTTACACCTTTTAATAGCACGGTCTGGTTTCCCAGCACCACGCCGGCCTCGATGAGCATGTCGCATGCCTTTTTACTCTCGGGCGTGATCTCCCTGGGATGGTTAAACTGGGTATTGATGTAAATTGGCGGGTGTTTTTTCAACACTTCACAGAGTTCCGGTGTCACCCGCTGCGGTAGAGTAACTATAGCCCTGGTTCCCAGTCGCTTAATCTCCACGTGATTAATGCTGTCCAGCTCACTGAGCAACCAGCTTATTTTGGAGTCGCTCAACAAGAGCGCATCGCCACCAGTTATCAAAACATCACGTATCTCTGTATTGCCGCGAATATATTCCAGCGCAGCCGACAGGCTCTGGTATGGTTTGTGCCGGTCTACTTCCCCGATGTTCCTGCGCCTCTGGCAGTGCCGACAGTACATAGCGCATTGGTTGGTAACATTGATAATCAGGCGGTCGGGATAGCGCCTGGTTATACAGGGAGCCGGGGATGTAAATTCCTCCCCCATTGGGTCAGTGTACCCGCTTCTGTCCAATTCTGAAATAGATGGCACGGACTGCAGCCTGATCGGGTCACACTCATGATCAGGCTCCATCAGTGAAGCGAAATAAGGAGAAATTGCCCAGCGATAGCGCATTCCCACCTTCCTTACCTTAACGTACTGCTCATCGCTTAAATTAACTAGACGCGCAAGGCTGACCGTGTCACTGATCCGGTGGGACATCTGCCAGCGCCAGTCATTCCAGTCTTCATCGGTAGCATTAAAGTATTCAAGGATCTTTTTTTTGTTTGACGCAGCCAACTCCTGCATATCAAAGCCTGTTTGTATGGAATCCTTTTTTTCAAGGTAATCAATGATCCTCTTCTTGAGTTCCGCCGCCCGCTTGTGAGCGATTGCTTTCTTTTCGCCATTATTAATACTTGGGCTTTCTGCAATAGGCACAGACATTTATTCCAGCTCCTTTCAAACAAGTTAAAAAAACACCCCGGAAAGGAAAACTATCCTACGGGGTTAAAAAGGGAACTTAAGGCAAGCAACAGCGAAGCTGAGGCTTCTTCATTCACCTGTCCTCCCTTTCAACGCTGGCGAGGTTAGCTGACGGGTTCGGGTTGAAAGAGTTAACCCTACCCATTGGGACGTGGGAAGTGAGAGATTGGAGGTGAGATTATAGTTGGAATTTGGCTTTGCCGAATTCCTTCTATTCTCACGTCTCACTTCTCATATCTCACTTCTCAAATGGGATTCACCCCAAAAATCTTGGTTCCCCCACTCCTTGATACAAGAATTAAGCGACCAGAGGATTATTTAGTTGAATATTCAAAAAATTTTATATTTAATTAATTAACTTATCTAAACTGCATCATGACAACAAAAATGAAAAAGGCAGGAAATCAAGATTTGACTTGACTTCCCACCCCAGAAGCCTTTATTACCCTTGAAAACGAACCTTATTGATCCGCCCAACTCGTAATTAATAATTTTCAGATTTGTATAATTATTTTAACATACTTTTTTCATTAAAATCAACCAATTAGATTTTTAGCAAAAAAAACATTAAAGTTTATAAAAAGTATCCCTAGAAAAACAGGTTGTATGATTTACTATTGCTATATAATAATAAGAAAAAATGCTTACGGAAAAATTTTTTTTAGCGATAAAAAAAAGAGCAATAAAGAGGTATAACAGTCAGTGATTATTCACAGCATTGAAATGGTCTTTGTTCTTTTAGCCCTGTCCGTTGGAGTGACAGCGCTGGCAAAAAAAGCGAACAAGCCTTATTCCATTACACTGGTCATTATCGGCGCCATCATCGGCATACTACCCATATTAGGTATTATAGAAGAAGTCAAAGAGTTTTTTGTTACCGACGAGATCTTCCGTACAGTTATTATCGCAATCTTCCTACCCGCCCTTCTCGGTGATGCCTCACTGAAGCTCTCCTATCAGGACGTCAGAAAAAACCGCGGGCCTATTGCCATGCTTGCTTTTCTGGGTACATTTACCGCTTTTATTGTTACCGGAGGCCTTGCTCACCTGTTCCTTTCACTTCCTCTGCAGACTGCCCTGGTCTTCGGAGCGCTCATGGCCGCAACCGACCCTATTAGCGTCCTTTCAATTTTTAAAAGCCTGGGTGTAAACCGTCGTCTGGCTGTTATTATGGAAGGGGAAAGTTTGATTAATGACGGGGTTTCCGTAGTTCTCTTTAAATTAGCCGCTTATACTCTTGCGGCCGCAGCAGCGATAGGCCCGTTGGAGGCTGCGTCAGGAGTGATTATGTTTGTGAAAGTAGTCGCAGGGGGCTCGTTCATCGGACTCTCCCTCGGTTTTGTATTCTCTCAAATCGGCCGTTATTTTGACGACTACCCCCTGGAAAACGCCTTTTCCGTTGTGCTGTTTTACGGCTCTTACATGATCGCCGAATATTTGGGGGTTTCAGGTGTCATAGCGGTTGTAACCGGGGGCCTGGTTCTCGGAAATTATGGCAAAGTCATTGGAATGACCCCAACCACGCGTCTCAGCATCTCTGTATTCTGGGACACCATAACTCTTGCGATGAACTCCCTGGTATTTATTCTGGTCGGTCTGGAAATCGCACGTATCAACATAGCAGGCTACTGGGTTCATGTCCTTGCGGCTATTGTCGTTGTTCTTCTCGGACGTGTCGCTGCCGTCTACCTGTCTACAGCTGGTTTAAAACTACCGGCGGCTTGGAAGCATGTTCTGAACTGGGGCGGTTTGAAAGGCTCACTGTCTCTTGCCCTGGCACTAAGCCTTCCACCGGATTTTGGCGAGAGGGACAAGCTGGTTGCCCTGACTTTCGGTGTTGTATTTTTCTCGCTGGTAGGACAAGGCCTGACGATTACCCCGCTGATTCACAAGCTGGGACTCAAAAAGACTGTCCAGGGCTTAAAAGAATATGAACAGTTATCTTTTGAACTGCAGCAAGCCCTGTCCGCTGGTGAAGAATTAAACCGCATCCATGAGGAAGGCCGTGTCTCTCCTCCAGTTTTTAATAAACTGAAAAACGAAAACATTAAAAGGGTTGACAGAGTACACGGCAAACTAGAGGAACTGTATCTGAAATACCCGGAAATTCTCCAGGAACAAGAAACTGCTGCCCGCAAAAAGTTACTTTACGCTGAGCATCAGTCAGTTGAAAAACTCATGGGAGAAGGTATTTTGAGCGAGGAAACAGGGAATGAAAGGAAACGCCTGGTCCTGGAACACATGGAATCTATTGAAAAAAACAACGGCCAGAATGAACAGGCCGAGTGAGATATATTTTCAACTATTTTCCCGTTGCAAGTAGCAACTTGATATGGTATAATAAGTTGCAGGAAATATATAACATATTAGCATATCAAAGACACTTTTACCGCTTAATTCTTTTTACTTAGGAGCGGGGGAACCAAGATTTTTTGGGGTGAATCGAGTTTCGGTTGTGAGTAGTCAGTAGTCAGATTGTTAATGAAGGAAATCGCTTCTAACGATTTGCAAATCAGTCCGACCTCTGACCTCTGACGACTGACATCCGAACTGGTAGGGTTAACTCTTTCGACCCGAACCCGTCAGCTAACCTCGTAAGCGTTGATAGGGAGGACAAAAAAAGCTTAAACAGCTTTTATTTAGCTGTTGCTTTTATGTGCGCCTTACAACCCTGGATGGTTAGACCAGGGTTTTATTATCAATTAAATTAGAGAAAGGAGAGAAGTGCGTGTCATTACCGATTAAAGTCGCGCTAATTGGATTAGGCCGCATGGGTCAGGTAGCAGCCCGGAGTCTTTTAAAAGAGCCTTCTATGAAGCTGGTCCTGGTTGCCAGCCGCAGCGGTGGTCAAAAAGTGGGTCAAGACATAGGTGACATTTTGGAACTTCCGGCCAAGGGACTGATTGTCCGTGGTTGTGATGAACTGCCCCAATTATTGAGTGTGAAACGTCCTGAAATAGTGATTGACTTTACTACCCCTGAGGCCAGCCTTGTAAACCTGAAGCTTGCCGCAAAAAGCGGCTCTCATCTGATCGTGGGGACAACTGGTTACACGAGATTTCAAACTGAGGCGTTGCTCTCCATTGCCCGTATGTATAATGTCAGCCTCGCCATGGCGCCGAATCTGTCCATAGGCATTAATATGCTTATTAACTCTGCTAAAAAGTTGGCAGGTCTTCTGTCTGGTTTCGATGTAGAAGTGATCGAGGAGCACCACCGGCATAAAAAAGATGCACCCTCGGGAACGGCAATACGAATTGCGAAGTCAGTAGCTGAAGAAATCGGTGTCAACCCTGACAGGGAACTGATCTTTGGCAGGCATGGCCATAAAACCAATAAAGGAAAAGAGATCGCAATACACGCGATACGTGGTGGCGGAACAATAGGTATGCACAAAATTGTTTTCATCAGCGAAAACGAACGCCTGGAAATAAAACATGAGTCGCTCAACCGCAACGCGTTTACCGACTGTTTAAAAAAAGTTATTGAATACTTACACACGCATAAACCGGGCAATTACACGGTTGAAGAAATTTTAGGCCTTGCTCAGCCGGTAAGAACCTATATTGTGGCGGAAGATGTTTCCTGAAACATGCGTTGGGTCAAGAAAACAATCCCCCTACAAGAGCACGCCGCTTTTACAAGTAAAAGCGGCGTGCCTCATAATTAATCCTTTGTTATAATCACGGGGCAAGCTGTGTTCTGAAGCACATAGTTGGAAACACTGCCCAGTCCGAGCAGCAATCTTTCAAAGGGTCCCCGGTTATGTGACCCCATAGCGATAAGGTCAATATTTTCATCCTTGGCAAAACGGACGATCGCCTCGCCTGGTTTTTCCTTCTTAATTATCAGATGCACCGGGACACCTTCTTGTTTGACCTTTTCTTCGGCCTCTTCAAGTATATTTTGAAAATATTCCTGGCTCTTCTCTTCCAGTTCATTAAGCATATCCCGCCCCGTGAAGGATGACATGTATTCGGGCATCTTCACGGAAGTAAAGATATAAACTTCTCCCCCGCAGTGCTTTGCTATTTCGGTTGCGACTTCCAGCGCTTTTTGAGATTTTGTACCGTTGTCGTAGGCCACAAGGATTTTTTTGAACATATTGTTCAACCCCTCTCTTTAATATTTCTTATAACGGCAGCCATTTATACTGCAGACGAATACACTTTTCCGGTGGCGGTGTCTTGTTTTTCTTGATCAATACTGCTGTTATATGTTAAAGTAACTATGATAAAAAATCAATAACAATGTCTTCTGGGTTGGACGGATTTAGTTAATTCGTTTCAAGGAATACAGGCTTCTGGGGTGGGAAGTCACTTGTGACGACCCAGTTTTTTTTTGCAATAATACAGTAATTTTTGGTTATTGATATATTAAGTATATCCTCCAAGAGAGTTCGGGGCAAGGTACGAAGAAGGGGTGTAGCATTTTGACAGAGCATCAGCAGGTGATATTCGCCACGATAGTATTTATAGCAACCTATGTGGTCATAGTATCAGAAAGAATTCACCGCACCACAGTGGCGCTGGTCGGCGCGGCGCTGGTAGTATTAACAGGCATTATCGTCCCGGAAAAAGCTGTGCTGGCCATTGATTTCAACACCATCGGGCTGTTGGTAGGCATGATGATCATCGTCGGCATTACCAGGCATACCGGTGTCTTTGAGTACCTGGCCATAAAAGCGGCCAAGGTCTCAAAGGGCGAGCCGCTGAAAATCCTCGCTGCTCTTGCTCTGATCACAGCAGTATTATCAGCGCTCTTAGACAATGTCACAACCGTGCTGCTGATCGTCCCTGTTACCTTCGCCATAGCCAGGCAGCTTAAAATTACCCCGCTGCCGTTTCTGATCACTGAGATCATCGCGTCAAATATCGGCGGCACCGCCACGTTGATTGGCGACCCGCCCAACATTATGATCGGGAGCGCCACCGGGCTCGGCTTCATGGACTTCGTCATTAACCTTACCCCTATTGTCGTGGTAATCTACGTTTTTACGGTTTTCCTGCTCCAGGTCATCTACCGCAAACAGATGGTGGCGCGTGACGAACTGAGGGAAAATATCATGCAGCTTGACGAGAACAAAGAATTGAAAGACCCCGTCCTGCTGCGCAGGAGCCTGATCGTGCTGGGATTGACCATACTGGGATTTGTTTTGCACCAGTACTTACACCTTGAATCATCAGCGGTAGCCCTGTCGGGAGCAACCCTTTTGCTCCTGCTCTCCAGGGAAGATCCTGAACACGCCCTGCAGGTCGTGGAATGGCCGGTAATTTTCTTCTTCATCGGCCTGTTTGTGGTTGTTGGCGCCCTGGAAGAGGTCGGGGTTATTGAAGCCGTAGCCAAGTGGGGTCTGGAAACAACCGGAGGCAATATGCTTCCCACGGGCATCCTTGTCCTGTGGCTCTCCGCTATCGCTTCTTCTTTTGTCGACAACATTCCGTTTGTGGCGACAATGATCCCTCTCATCAGTGATATGGGCCGCCTGGGCGGCATCGCAGACTTGAATTTTTTATGGTGGTCACTGTCCCTGGGCGCCTGCCTGGGCGGCAACGGCACCATCATCGGCGCATCAGCGAACGTGGTGGTTGTAGGCATGTCCGAAAAGAGGGGCCAGCCTATCACATTTATATCCTTTATGAAGATAGCCTTTCCGCTGATGCTGATGTCGATCGTGTTTGCCACAGGTTACCTGATTTTCTGGTATATATATCACACTCAGACGGCGATGGCCGTAACACTGGCGATAGGTGTATTCCTTGCCCTTCTTTACCGGCCGGCGTCAGCGATGCTGGCAAAGAGTATCAATAAGAATAAACATGACCTGCTCGAGGAAAAGAATCTGCCTTAAAGATTTTGGCTGGAATAAAAAGGAGGAGAGCCTCGATAGATAAGCTTCCCATCGCCTGGCATGCTCTGCCTGAAAAAGAAATTTTCGAGAAGCTCCAGACCGTTACCGGAGGGCTCAGCACCGGCCAGGCTTCTGAGCGCCAGTTAAAATATGGAAAGAATATACTTCCGGTTAAAAAGCCACCCACTGCCCTGACCATCTTTTTGCACCAGTTCTTAAGCCCGTTGATATACATTTTGCTGGCAGCCGGTGGTATTTCCATCATGATGGGAGAAGAAAAAGACGCGTTCTTCATCTTTGCTGTTGTTCTCCTGAACGCCACGATAGGCACTTTTCAGGAATGGAAAGCCGAAAAGAGCGCTGCCGCCCTCCAGAGCCTGTTAATAACAACCGCCCGGGTAAGAAGGGACGGCGTGGAAATTCAGATTTCCTCTGAAGAGCTGGTTCCGGGTGATGTTGTCCTGCTGGAATCGGGAAACAGGGTCCCGGCTGACCTTCGTTTGATCCAGGCCAATCAGGTGACTGCTGATGAATCCTTTCTTACAGGCGAATCGCTGGCATCGGAAAAAAACACTAAGGTTTCGCTGAGAGACGACCTTCCGGTCACCGACCGGCATAACACAGCGTTTGCCGGGTCAACGGTGATATCCGGACGCGGCGCCGGTGTAGTAATAGAGACCGGCATCCAGACCGAGGTAGGCAAAATTGCCAAGTCGATAACTTCAACGAAAGACGCCAAACCACCCCTGGTCCTTCGCATGGAGCAGTTTGCCCGGCAGATCACCCTGATTGTGGTTGCGGCCAGCGTTCTGCTTGCGATAGTCGGCATTTTAAAAGGGATGCCTCTGATGCATGTATTCTTCCTGGCGGTGGCCCTGGCGGTGTCAGCCATTCCCGAAGGACTCCCCGTGGCCATGACTGTGGCGCTATCCATAGCAACCAACAGGATGGCCAAAAGGAATGTAATCGTGCGCAGGCTCACCGCTGTCGAAGGTCTGGGCAGCTGCACCTTTATCGCCAGCGATAAAACCGGTACGCTCACAGTGAACCAGCAGACCGTAAAGCTGATTTCCCTCCCGCCGCACGACCGGTTTTCTGTATCGGGCGAGGGATACGCCGGAGTGGGAGAGATTACCAACGAAACAGGAGACGCTCTAACCGGTGAAGAAACTACCCAGTTAAAAGAACTGGCCATAGCCGGCATTATGTGTAATGAGGGCGAGCTTTCATATAACACTGCCAGCGGAGAGTGGTCGCACCACGGCGACGCCGTCGATGTAGCCCTGCTGACCTATGGATATAAGATGGGATTGGACCCTGTGGGGGTAAGACTACAGTCAGATAATACCGGGGAAATACCGTTTGAGTCGGAACGAAGGTATGCCGCCACGTTTTACCGGGCCGACGGCAGGATAAAGGCTGCTGTCAAGGGCGCCGTGGAAACGGTCCTGCCCTTTTGCCGTGATATGATGACCTCGCAGGGGATAACCGGGATCAGCAGAGCGGCAGTTGAGGAAGAACTTATTGTACTGGCCGGGATGGGTTATCGTGTTATCGCAGTAGCCGGGGCTGAAATGAATGAAGGAGAGGAAATCTCCGCGTTTGAGGATTTAGAAGAGCCCGTGCTTACACTCCTCGGTCTGGTCTGCTTCATTGACCCCCTGCGGCCCGAGGTGAAGATAGCAGTCGACAAGTGCAAGCAGGCCGGGATCCAGGTCGGCATGATTACCGGCGACCACCCGGCGACAGCACTGGCCATCGCCCGGGAACTGGGCATAGCAGATTCTGAAAATGATATCGTTACGGGCGCGCAGCTGGCCGGAATCCAGCCTGCCGACTGCCCCGAATTTATCCAGACAGTGGCAGGAGCACATGTCTTTGCCCGCGTGACACCCCTGCAAAAGCTCCACATCGTCGACGCCCTGTTAAAGCTGGGGCATTTTGTAGCGGTCACGGGAGACGGTGTAAACGACGCCCCCGCCCTGCGCAGGGCCAACATCGGGGTTGCAATGGGATCGGGAACAGACGTGGCCAAGGATACGGCATCAATCATCGTTACCGACGATAACTTTGCTTCCATAGAGGCAGGAGTGGAAGAAGGCCGCTTTGCTTACGACAACGTCCGCAAAGTTACCTACCTGCTCATTGCCACCGGGCTGGCCGAGGTAATTTTGTTTGCCCTGGCGCTGATATTTAACATGCCTTTGCCCCTCTTAGCGGTACAGCTGCTCTGGCTGAACCTGGTGACCAACGGCATTCAGGATGTGGCCCTGGCCTTTGAGGGCGGTGAGCCCGGCGTCATGAACCGGCCGCCGCGCAAGCCGACAGAGAGCATATTTAACCGCCTGATGATCAGTCAGACAGTTGTTTCAGGCGTAGTCATGGCCCTGGTCGCTTTTTCCACCTGGTTCTGGCTGCTTCATATCGGGTGGGAGGAAGTCCCGGCCCGCAACATGGTATTATTGCTGATGGTGCTGCTGGAAAATTTCCATGTGTTTAACTGCCGCTCCGAGCGCGTGTCAGCGTTCAGGGTGCCCCTGAGGCGGAACCTGCTTCTCGTAGGTGGTGTTTTGGCAGCGCAGCTCATACACATCCTGGCCATGCACATACCCTTTTTCCAAAATGTCCTGCAGGCTTCTCCCGTTGCCTTCAAGGACTGGATCGTGATGCTTCTCCTGGCGTCAACCATACTGGCAGCCATGGAAATATTCAAGTTCATAACCAGGAAAAATTCACCCGGACCTGCTGAATCAAAAGAAAAAGGCAGCTATATGCCGGGTTATTGATAATTCTATCATAGGCTCTTATCAGGGCAAAAAAGAGCTGAAGAACCTTTATATAACAGTTTCTTTGTGCTCTTTATAACCGAACAACCGAATTGTCACCTCGAACCTCCTGTGTGTACGGGAGGTTGTCTTTTTTACAACATCCAGGATCTATTTGAAACTCTTGGGCAGCATGTGTATTTTTAGACTTGTACGGAGACATAATAATATTCAAATTACTTGCTCATTTAGGAGGTAAAACTCATGTCCAAGGTAATGAAATGCATGTGCGAGGAATGTCACTACAACGAGAGCTTCGAGTGCCACGCCGACGGTATCGAAGTGCAGTCCAGCGGCGACAGAAAGGTCGAGACTTCTGACGGGACCTGCTGCCATACTTTTAAGCGCAAAAACAGGTAACATTTAAAACCTGTTTTAGGATAATCTATATTCCATAAGGGGGTGAAAAAATTGCCGGATAAACAGGCCATTACACAATGTGTCCAGACTTGCACTCAAGCCGCCAACAGTCTTCGCAGTGCGGCAAACGGCGTTAACAATGCAGGTGTTAGGGATATGCTAACCCAGGGCGCCCACCATATTGAACTCTGCATCCGCCAGTGTGAAAGCGCCATGCAGATGCCTTAATTTAACCCGATTATTCTAGGAGGTGAACAGTGTAGTGCAATCTAACCAGGCAATCCAGCAGTGCATACAGCAGTGCCAACAAACAGCCGGCCAACTTCGTTCAATGGCCAATGCGGAAATGAACCCCCAGGTTAAAACCAAGTTAATAGAGGGCGCACATCACTTGGACCTGTGTATTACGGAGTGCCAATATTCCCTGCAACAGATTCAAGGCGGTATGGCTTAAAAAAGAAAACATACAAAAGCGCGCCTTTGCGGGTGCGTTTTTTTGATTTTTATGATGTCTTACCCTGCAGCATCATTTGCTGGATTTCCTGCTGCAACTGGGTAACGTTTTGCATTTTTGCATCACGCATTTGAGTAAACAGCTGACGGATTTCAGGAATTGTTATATCCATCATATGCTTATTATACATGGACTGCAGCATCATTTCTCCCTGCAGGGCGTCCTGCAGCTTATCAAGGGTATTCAATAACATTACTCCTTCCGGTGTTTTAGTGTGTATAGAATAATCCTTTATACTTTCACTTCTATACTATACCAAGGCTGCTCATCTTCTGGGACAGGGTGCCATAATTATTACGGGCGGCCATTTCCATTCCTTTAAGCATCTGCTGCTGTTTAGGATCGGTTATTTCCTGACTGAGTTGGGCATATTTCTTGGCCGTGCTTTCTTCATGAAACAGCATCTCCTTCATAGCATTGTTCATTCGTTCCTGCTCGGTGAGCATATTTTTCACCCCCTAAGCGCCAGTATGCACCGAATAGTATAGTTGGCCTGAGCCATCCAGTGTGGCCACATAAACATCTTTTACGTTCAATACACCGTATTTTTGCAGTTCACCTTTTAGCCATTCCATGTTATATCCCAGTTTGCGCAGGTTTTCTTTAATCACCCGGCCTTCATTAATTAACAGCACCGGCAGCCCGGCCTCTGTGGTATTTATTTTCAAGTCCCGTGGAGTTACCGGCTGAAAGTTGGGCTTTTTTAATACGCTGACATGGCCATTGGTCTCCAGCACCGCAACCTCCACTTCGGCCAGGTTGGGGGCGTCGGCCTGACGTATCTCCGACAGGAGCAGTTCCAGCGGGAAAAGCGCTTTCTTCATGTTTTGCCGCAGGATTTTTCCACCTACCACCAGGGGGATAGCCATACCGCCAATAACCCGGGACATGGTGCGGCTTTTAACCATGACATAGGAAATTAAATAATGAAGGACATAGATCGTAACTATTGCCGTCAGCACGTTGGCAAAGCTTATCTTTGAATCAAACAGCGGAGAAGCCACCAGGCCGCCCATCATCCAGAAAAAGGCGAAGTCGTAACCGGCATACTGGCCGCCTGAACGCCTTGGCAAAAACCGGCTGGCAAAGTAAAGGATTACCCCCACAGCCAGAGTACGTACAAGGAAACCGGCTGAACTTAGTTTTTCTACCGATCCGAAAATTGAAGCTAAATCTTCCAACGTCTCACCTTCTTTTTAAGCGCTGACATAAATGGCTCCGTCAGCCTGCAGGGCGGCCACAAACACATCCTCGGGCCGCGGGAATCCCTTTTCGGCAAGCCTGGTTTTAAGCCAGTCTAGGTCAAGTCCCAACATATTCAGGTTCTCTTCATCTACTTGTCCATCATGAACCAATAATGTCGGGAGAGCAGCATATTTCACCGGGAGGTTCATCTGCTGCCTGGTGACAGGTAATGTGGCCGACTTTTTAATGACGCTGATCTTCCCGGTAGGCTCAAGAACAGCATAGGTTACCTCGGTCAGGTTATGCGCCGCCTTCAACCTGAGCTGTCCGAGCAGGTTGTCGATGGTGACGTGAGTATCCAGCAGGTTTTTCTTGTTAATCCGCCCGTTTTCAATGAGGATTACCGGCCCCCGGTCAATAGCCTTGGGCCACTTGATATCAAGGTAAGAGTAAAGAACATTCACCAAGGAGTACGCAAATACAATCAACAGGGCGGCCGTAAGCGAAGCTTCGGCGTTTACCATCCGTACCGCCGATAAACTCATTATTCCTGCCGCCACCAGGTAGTTATGGCCGGCAAGAATACTCACTTCGCGGTGGCCCATCCACCTGATGCCTATGATTAGCGCAAAGTACAGCAGCGTAGCCCGCAGAGCGAACCCCCAGAGAGGTAATTCTTTAGCTCCGTTGAAAACTGCTTGCAACTCACCCATAATTAGCCCTCCATCCGGTTACTTTAAGAGTTCGGACAGGATTAGCGCCTGGATGACCGCCACTATCCCGATAATCAGAGCGCTGTGGAAGCCCCTTGGCTGTGTAAGATGTTCTGGCCATAGCCAGATCATTTTCCTGGTTTTTAGGGGAGTGGCCGGATTAATCAGTTTTTCATCTTTAGCCCGTAAGTATAAATTATCACAATCAGGGTTATTGTTTTATTGTCTCTTTTTGTTGACGAATATATTCTTAACCGCAAGATTACAACCATTAAAAAAGAAGGGTGTCCCCCCCCTCTTCAAAGAGCATTAATTAATTTTAATTGCTACAGGTAAGTCTAATTAAGGCCTTCCTCCCGGGAACTTAATACATTTTTTTACATTTCCCCTGCGGTCAAGAATGTATAAAAGGAGCCTTTTTTAGGCTCCTTGCTGTACATTAACCGGTCCTATATTTTCGTTAGCGCATCCTGGCATTGCTTGATGCAGGCATCAATGGACATGTAAGCCTGATCCAGAGACTGTTTTGCGGGAGCCGAAGCCTCCGTGGACATGGTCCTAATGTCATTAGCCGTGGTCTGACAGTTTTGAATGCAGGATTGTAATTGTTGCTTGTTAAGCATGATATCACCTCCTGAATGCTAGTATTTACATAATTATCTTTTATAAACATAAATTTGTGCTTTTCTTTATTTGGGGTCAGGCTTGCATTATTGCATTACAAAGCTTGTTAACAAAAGTGCAATAATGCAAGCCTGACCCCTTTTGTTACAAATTAAGCGTTTCGTTCATACTTCCGGTACGGTAGCCCCTCAGGTCAAGCGCAGTGTATGTATAACCGGTTCCCCTGAGCCTTTTTTCTACCTCTGCCGACCTTTCCACTATAAGCCGCAGGTATCCGGGCGGGACTTCAACACGTGCCAGGTCTCCATGGTGCCGGACGCGGACCAGGGGGATACCCATTGACCTTATGATTGCTTCTGCGGCGGCCACCTGTTTCAAACCCTGCGAGGTAATGGCCGTGCCGTAAGGGAACCGCGAGGCCAGGCAGGGATTGGCGGGCTTGTCCGCCGTGGGCAGGCCGAATTGGCGCGAGAGGGCGCGGATTTCCTCCTTGGTAAAACCGGCTTCTTTTAAAGGACTTTGCACGCCCAACTCCTGCCCTGCGAGGAGGCCCGGGCGGTAGTCACCCGCATCATCAGCTATGACACCGTCGGCTACTACTTTAATGCCGCGCTCCTGCGCCAGCCTTACAAACCTCATGTATATTTCTTTCTTGCAGTGATAGCAGCGATCCGGCGGATTTTCAGTAAAAACAGGATTGTCCAGACCGCAATTTTTGATGATGATATGCTCTACTCCCAGGGCACAGGCAAAGTCAGCAGCTTCCTCAGTCTCACCAGGCGGGTATAACTCACCTGTTATGGTCACAGCCACAACTTTTTCTTTTAACGCTTCAATCGCGGCCTTTAAAAGGAAAGTACTGTCGACGCCGCCGGAAAAGGCCACCAATACACTTTCATAGCCCTCAATGATTTTATTTAGACGGTCGTACTTGAGTCTCAGGTCGTCCATTTAATAAACACTCCCCGGAAAATCATACTGCTTTTACTTTTCTCATTTAAATATTCTCTTCATAACACAAAATTACTGCTTATGAACACAACTGTTTTATCTCCGCCGCCATAAAAACAATAAAAGACCAGGTTGGGTTCATCATCCTGGTATACATGTTGCCGGATTCCTTCAAAGCAAAAAGCTTCGCCGCGTGGTCAGCATCGTTGAAAACATAAGAAGTAGTTTGGTAAATAGGCACCGCCCGGGCATTGGTTGCCGGATCAACATTTTGCCCCGCGTGAACGGCCAGTGTGTCAAATTTCAACTTTTGTTCAGTCACTCCCATATCCTCCTTTAGTCTTTTTTCTTTTCTGCGTCGGGATTCTCCCGCGGATTATTTCTGTTCCGGGAACAGAGCCGTGCTCAAATATCTTTCACCGGTGTCCGGCAATATTACCACTATAAGCTTGCCTTTGTTTTCAGGCCGCTTTGCGACTTGCAGGGCAGCGAACACCGCCGCTCCGGATGAAATGCCAACTAACAAACCCTCTTCGCGGGCCAGCCTCTGCCCGGTCTCAAAAGCTTCTTCATTTTTAACTTTAATAATCTCGTCGACTATACCCTGATTCAACACATCAGGTACGAAGCCGGCGCCAATACCCTGGATCTTGTGAGGTCCTGGATTTCCTCCGGACAGCACTGGGGAATCCAGTGGTTCCACAGCAACTAATTTAAAGTCCGGCTTGCGTTTTTTGATTACTTCGCCAACGCCTGTGATAGTGCCGCCGGTGCCAACACCGCCGACAACAATATCCACCCTGCCGTCTGTATCCTCCCAAATCTCTTCCGCGGTAGTCAGCCTGTGGATCTCCGGGTTGGCCGGGTTCTTAAACTGCTGGGGCACGAAAGAATTGGGGATTTGAGCCGCCAGTTCTTCAGCTTTCCGGATGGCGCCTTTCATTCCCTCCGCACCGGGAGTCAATATAAGTTCGGCGCCATAGGCCTTTAAAAGGTTCCGGCGCTCAACGCTCATGGTTTCGGGCATGGTCAGGATCAGCTTGTAACCCCGGGCAGCGGCTACAAAAGCCAGGGCGATGCCGGTATTGCCGCTGGTAGGTTCAACAATGACGCTATCCTTATCAAGTAAGCCCTTCTCCTCAGCATCCTTGATCATGCTGTAACCAATCCGGTCTTTCACGCTGCCGGCGGGATTGAAGGACTCAAGTTTGGCGACAACCTCCGCCTCAAATCCGGCGGTTACCCGGTTCAATCTTAACAAAGGTGTTTTATCGATTAGATCTGTAAGGCTTTGTGCAATTTTAGCCATATCATTACCTCCCGCTATAATTTTTCTGAAAAAAATATCTTTATTGACTTTTTACCTGTAACAACCAAGGTCTCAAATTTCAAGAAGATGCATGGGATATTATAAATAATACCTCTTCTGCCAGAGCAGATTCTTTTTCATCAAATACTGCTATCTTGCTGCCTGTCCAGGAATATCCCCGTTCAATCTTTACCCCGTTCACTTCCGCCCACTCAAGAAAATCTTTTGCCGTGAACAGGTGAATATTGGGGGTGTCATGCCACTGGTAAGGCAGGTTCGGGGTAACGGGCATCTTTCCTGTGAAAAGAAGTGAGGATATTACCTGCCAGTGGCCGAAATTAGGAAAGCTGATGATGCCGAAAACACCTACCCGCATCATTTCTTCAAGTACAAAAAGAGGCTTGTTAGCGGCCTGGAGAGTTTTCTCCAAAATAACATAATCGAAAAAACCGTCAGGCAGGCCGGCCAGACCTTCATCAAGGTCGGTATGCAGGACCGGGACTCCTTTGGATATGGTTTCGGCTACCCGGTCGATATTCTTTTCAATTCCCAGCCCGCGTACTTTTTTGTTTTCGATTAGCTTCCATAATAATTCCCCGTCCCCGCATCCCAGGTCCAGGACGGAACAACTTTCAGGAAGCAGGTCATATATAATCTGGTGGTCATAATGATAGTTAATGTTCATGTTATCTGACAGCCCTCTTTTCCAGGAAACTGCGGACCAGATACGTCAATCTCCCGACTTCCAGGAGAAAGGCGTCGTGCCCGTACGTTGACTAAGTCTTTAAGATAGCAAAAATCCTCTTCAAAATAAGAAGAGGATCAATATTTTCCCTTCTTATCTTTCCGGTGTCTTCCGGCGGAAATTGGCACCTTTTCAAGCTCAAGGCCTGAAGGTTGCCGAAGGTTCACAGGGTCCTCTCCCTCCCCTTCTCTGGATAAGCTTATTAAACATATTAAGTTAGTAGAATTAATACATATTATATTTTCTGCTTTTCAGTTTGTCAATAGTATTATTTTACACCCAGAAGATTCATGGGCCTTAAGCCTGTATTCTTATAACAGGCAGCCGTCGCATACCTGCTCTTTTTCACAGGGCGGCTGGACCGGGAGGGTATGGTTCTCCTCCATCTGGCTGATCCGCTTTTCAAGATTTTTAATTTTCGTCTGCAGGCAGGCCATCATATCCGCGACCGGGTCGGGCAGCAGGTCGTGGCGCAGGTCTATATCCTCACCTGCATCGGCGACCTTCCGGCCGTTCCTGGCGACTACTTTACCGGGAACGCCCACTACAGTGCTATCGGGGGGTATCTCTTTTAAAACTACAGATCCGGCGCCGATCTTGGAGTTCTTACCTACCGTGAAGGAACCGAGAACCTTCGCTCCCACACTTACGACCACGTTATCGCCAATCGTTGGATGCCTTTTCCCTTTTTCCTTACCTGTGCCCCCGAGGGTGACGCCCTGGTAGATGGTGACATTGTGCCCTATTTCAGCGGTTTCCCCTATCACCACACCAGAACCGTGATCAATGAAAAGGCCTTCGCTGATTTTAGCTCCGGGATGTATCTCTATTCCGGTGAAAAAACGGCACACGTGTGACAGCAGCCTGGCGGTAATAAACCACCCGCGCCGGTAAAAGGCGTGGGCAAACCTGTGCATCAGTACAGCATGAAAGCCAGGGTAGCAGAGAATGACTTCCAGAGGGGACTTGGCAGCGGGGTCCCGCTCCATAACCACCTGGATATCTTTGCGCAGCCGGCTGAACATTTTTCATCCTCCCAAGTATTTATTAATATCTAACGGCACTTTAGGCTTGCAATTGGTCTCCCGTAATCGGGCCTGTCGCTTCAGCGTCACACCTCCAACATCCTCTCCAGGCATTTAGAAGCACGCGCTCGTGTCTCATCAGGGACGTTGACGCTCGGTCCAAGGTATTCCAGCGCATTGTATACTTTTTCCAGGGTCGTTTTTTTCATGTTAGGGCAGACCAACTTATTGGAGGCCATATAAAACTGTTTATCCGGGCATCGCTTTTGCAGCTGGTGGAGGATACCAATCTCGGTACCTAAAATAAATTCACGTGCGTCGCTCTCCAGGGCGTAACGGATCATTCCAGCGGTGCTGGAGACCGAGTCCGCCAGGGCAACCACTTCGGGACGGCACTCCGGGTGAACCAGCACAAGCGCTTCCGGGTGGTCTGACCTTGCCTTTAAAATGTCACCGGGGGTAAGGCGATCATGAGTATAGCAGTATCCATCCCACAGGATCATATCCCGCCCGGTTTTAGAAATAATGTAGTGTCCTAAATTTTTATCCGGCACAAACAGAATTGGCTTATCTTTCGGCAAAGACGCTACTACTTTAACCGCATTGGCCGAAGTGCAGGCGATATCACTTTCAGCCTTTACTTCCGCCGATGTGTTCACATAGCATACCACCAGGGCGTCCGGTATTTCTTTCTTCCTGCGTTCCAGTTGAACCGCGTCAATCATGTCGGCCATCGGGCAGCCCGCGTTATCGTCCGGCAGGACAACGACCTTGCCGGGCGAAAGGATCGCTGCGCTCTCAGCCATGAAGTGAACACCGCAAAATATTATTACCTCAGCGTCGATGGCGGCAGCCTGCTGGGAAAGGCCCAGGGAATCGCCCACAAAATCGGCAATCTCCTGAACTTCGGGCCGCTGGTAGAAATGAGCTAATATGACCACGCCTTGCGTTCCTTTTTTAATTTCATTATATCTTTGGACAGCTTCTGCTGTTCATTTTCTGTCATTTAGCTATTATCCCTTCTATACAACTACAGGGAAATACCGGGCGGCCTACCGTTTATTAATCAGGGATGAATTTCCTGCCTGACTCGTCAGGTTCCGTCAGTGATGATATTTCGCGCAGTTTGTTGACTACCGGCCCGATTACGTCCAGGAAGTACTCCACGTCCTCCTCTGTATTGTCCCTACCCAGTGTCAGGCGAAGTGAGCCATGGGCGTCTTCAGGCGGGATGCCCAGCGCCAGCAGAACATGCGAGGGCTCCAGTGAGCCTGAGGTACAGGCCGAGCCGGTTGATGCGGCAATGCCTTTCGCGTCAAGGAGGAGCAGCATCGATTCGCCTTCAATATATTTAAAGAGGAAACTGGCATGGTTGGGCAGCCGCTCTGTGGGATGGCCCGTTAAACTAACGCGCGTGAATCTTCCCATAACTTCTTTAATCAATTTATTCCGCAGAGCTCTCAGTCTCTTGCTTTCTTCTTCCATGTTCTCCACCGCGAGTTCAACTGCTTTGCCCAGCCCAATGATTCCAGGGATATTCTCGGTGCCGGCCCGGCGCAGGCGCTCCTGGGCGCCCCCATGAAACAGAGTTTGTCTCCAGCGGGTTCCCTTGCGAATGTAAAGCGCTCCGACACCCTTGGGGCCGTATATTTTATGGCCTGATATAGAAAGCAGCTGAACGCCCAATTCGTCTACATTCACTGGAATTTTCCCGAGGCTCTGGACCGCGTCAACATGAAATATGATCCCTTTTTCTCTGGCGAGCCTGCCTATTTCTACAACCGGCATGATGGTGCCTACTTCATTATTAGCGTGCATAATGGTAATTAAAATAGTTTTATCGGTTATGGCGGCTGCCACATCATCAACACTGACCATGCCGTACCGGTCAACGGGCAGAATAGTGATGTCAAACCCCTGTTTGCCAAGAGCTTTCACCGTGTTGAGCACGGCATGGTGCTCAACCGCGCTGGTAATGATATGGTTTCCCTTTTTTTTACTAGTAATGGCCGCGCCGTGAATGGCCATATTATCCGACTCAGTCCCTCCGCTGGTAAAAACAATCTCACCCGGCTGAGCGCCTATAGCACGGGCCACCTTTTCCCGGACGTCCTCTATGGCCGTTCGGGCACGCTGACCTATATAATGCGCGCTGGACGGGTTGCCAAAATTATCACCGGTGAGAAAGCTATACATAACTTCAGCTACTTGTGGGTGAACAGGTGTAGTGCCGCTGTGGTCAAAGTATACTCTGCGCATTTGTATCCTCCTCAAAAATCGCTCTAATGTAAGAGATTATATCAAAACCTGCCCCTTTTATTAAATAATAAAATTTTATGAAACCACCTTCTCACTATTACTGTATATAATGAGGCGTTCCCCCCGGGCAAAGCCTACCACGGCCACTCCAAATTGGTCGGCCAGCTCTAAAGCCAGCCTGGTGGGAGCCGACCTGGAAACCACGACAGGCAAGCCCCGGCGCGCCGCCTTGATCAGGATCTCAGACGAGATGCGGCCGCTTAAAAGCAGGCACTTGTCGTCAGTCCTGAGCCTGTTCAAAAAAGCGTAGCCCAGGACCTTATCCACAGCGTTGTGGCGCCCGATGTCCTCATACATGACAATTATGCCCGAACTGTCCGCCAGGGCCGCACTGTGCACGCCGCCTGTGAGGCGGAAAGTTTCAGACTGCTCCTCCAGTAAAGAAATCAGCCGCAAAATTTGAGAGGCGGAAAAGCGGCATTCAGACTGAACAGGCTCAAGCTGGCTGGCGTCATTGACAAAATACAGGAGCGCGCGTCCTTTTCCGCAGCAGCTGGCAATCTGCCGTTTCAGGAAATTTTCAATTTGCGGTACCGGGGAGTTTGTTTCCAGCCAGAGCAGCCCGTCCTCTTCGTTGAATGTTATTTCCATTATTTCCGAGGTGTCCTTAAGCAACCCTTCACTGAGCATAAATCCCGCGGCAAGTTCTTCGTACCCGCCGGGAGAACAAATCAGGGTGGCAAGTTCCACATCATTTAAAAATACGGTCAATGGTATTTCATTAACAACATAATCATTTTCCTGGTGCATCTGACCTCTTTGATAAACAGTCACCGCGCGCCGCTCAAAGATTTCCGGAAGAGACATTGATACGATGCTCCTTTCCCTAATACTGCTACTATTTTCATAGGTATTATATGAATTAAAATCAATTAATCCCCTGGCAAGTGGGGTAGGGTCGGAGGCAGGC
>DFAP01000099.1 GCA_002365855.1 Pelotomaculum sp. UBA3103
TATTTAAACATAGCTTCACCGAGATAAAGTAATAATATTCTACAAAAAACCTTGGCTTTATTTCTATGCTGTAATTATAGTGGGGTTGGCATTAGCGATTTTCACTTTTTTGGGTGGGGAAATATAAGAACTCTGTTTCTGGCGCTAGTGAAACTGCCCTGGTCTTGGAATTGCTTTACTTTGTCACTCTGCTATTATCACTATTGTCACTGGCGCATTTCAAGCTTTTCCTCGTAAACTGGCCGTACTATTTCCATCAGCATCTTAACTTTCCCGGCGAAGATCAGCGAAAAAATAAAACTGGCAATACCTCCAATCAGCACGGTACCCGGCGCTCCGATTCTGTTGGCCAGCGCGCCGGCAAAGAGGCTGCCGATGGGCACCATGCCCATAAACGCCATGGTATAGAGGCTCATAATCCGGCCCCGCTTATCATCGTCAACAACAGTCTGAACCACCGTATTGCACGAGGCCATAAAAACCATCATGCCGAATCCCGACACCAGCATCAAAAGCAGGGACAACCACAGCTCCCGTGACAGCGAGAAAAATACCAGGCAAACGCCAAAGAGGCCGGCAGCAAAAGGTATGTTTTTTTCCAGCCCCCTCACGCTTTTTCTTGAAGCAAGGTATGCCGCGCCTGCAAGCGCCCCCATCCCGGAAAACCCGATCAAAAAACCCAGGGTTTGCGGGCCTCCATGCAGCACATCCCCGGCAAAAACCGGCATCAGCACAGAGTACGGCATCCCCACCAAGCTGATTGCCGCTACAAGCAGCAGGATATATCTGATTGGCGCGAAACCGGCAGCGTAAACAAACCCCTCTTTCAGCCCTTCCAAAACATGGCTGTGCGAAACGTTAATTTCCCTTGGCTTGACCTTCATGGCCAGAAGGGCCATAATCACAGCAAGGTAACTGATGCCGTTAATCAAAAAACAGAATCCCTCGCCCACGAGATAAATCAAGATGCCCGCAATGGAAGGCCCCACCAGCCTGGCGCCGTTAAACATGGATGAATTCAGAGCGATGGCGTTCCCCAGGTCATTTTTGTCCTCAACCATTTCTACGACAAAGGACTGGCGAACGGGGATATCCATGGCGTTGACAAACCCCAGAAAGGTGGCAAGCACAAAGACATGCCAGACCTCTACTCTCCCTGTGAGGACCAAAAAAGATAAAATAAATGCCTGCAGCAAAGCCAGGGACTGTGTGGCTACCAGGATGCGGTGTCGGTTCCAGCGGTCGGCAAGCACACCCGCAAAGGGCGTGAACAGGAAAGTCGGGATCTGGCTGGCAAAGCCCACCAGGCCAAGGATCAGGGGTGAACCAGTAAGACGGTACACCAGCCAGCTCATGGCAATATTCTGAATCCAGGTGCCGATCACGGATACGGCCTGCCCGCTGAAAAAGAGGCGGTAATTATGGTAGTGGAAAGACCTGAACATTAATTTCAGGGGCTGTTCGCCGTGGGAAACCGTGTTGGTTTTCATTTGGTGATAACCGCTCCAGTTCTATTGTTTGATTGCAATCATAATAACATTAAACACCTGTAGAGAATATACCCCAGGAAGTGGTAAACCCTGATTGCCGCACATGGATTACCATACTTTTTCATAACTGCCCTCTCTGCGATTTAAAAACAACGGAAATTATTCTAAACCAGATTACAGGGCACGATCACTTCTTGCGATGCACATTTATTATCGCATAAAAAAACTGACCCGCCGGCTTATCGTCCTGCTGCCTGCGGGCATGATTAGTCTTATTATATTTGATTTGCTCAGGACCGCCACATGACCCCGCCGCAATCACGCAGGTCGTAGCCCCCGAGCTTTTCGACCTCCCGCTTGAATTCCGGCAATGCCATTACTTCCAGCAGTCTTTTGATGTAAGGTGTGTCCCAGTGCTCTGCGGGAATGCAGAGGTCGTAGCGTTCCTCAGCTATGCTGATAAAATCAAGCTCCAGCGCCTGGGCTGCCGCCCGGATGCCCAGCCCGGCATCCACCGCGCCGGACTTAACCGCCGCCGCAACGCCCATGTGGGTGTACTCTTCGTGCTCATACCCGTGTATGCTTTCAGGATCGAGGCCTCGCTGCTTCAGGAGGTAATCCAGGAGGATCCTGGTGCCTGCCCCTCGCTGGCGGTTGACGAAGCTGACGCCGCCACCCGCCAGGTCTTCCAGACCTTTGATTCCTTTTGGATTGCCCGTAGCCAGGATCAGTCCCTGCTCACGGTAGACCAGGTTGACCAGGACCAGGTCCCGCCCTTTCAACAGCCTTTTAATATAGGGAACATTGTATTCCCCGGTTTGCTCGTCCAGCAGGTGCGTGCCGGCGCAGTGGGCCTCTTCCCGCCTCAAAGCGGTGAGCCCCCCCAGGCTGCCAACGTGGGCAGAGGAAAGTGTCGCCGCGGGATAAGCCTGGCGAAGGAAATTAGCCAGAACATCCAGGGCAATGTCATGGCTGCCGATAATAACAGTGGTTTCCCTGATTTCCTGCGCGGACCTGAACAGTTCCACGGTTGCTTTCTCCCCGGCGTTAAAGCCCTCCGAGGAACGTGGCACACGGATCATCCCGTCCGCCCGCACCAGGGACATCATAATTCCCGCGCCCCGGGAAATGGGGGTTGCGACCACCCGGTCGCCAACCTGCCCCAGCTTGACCCGGACAAATTCCTCCACGCCGATTGGAGACACCATTTTCCTGGAAACTGTGGCCTCGATGGTTTCCACGGGGGGAGGCACTAAACCGAGCTTTTTAAACACAACAGGTTTAACAAAAAGGTCCATCCCGAGATAAGCTGAAACGGGATAGCCCGGCACACCAACCACCGGCTTGCCTTTGATCTCGCCAAGAATTACGGGCTTGCCGGGCTTGGTGGCCACACCGTGCACAAGAACGGCGCCAAGAGATTTAATCACATCTGCCGTGTAGTCCTCGCTGCCTGCAGAAGAACCTGCGTTGATCAGAACAATATCAGCTTCATGCACGGCTGCACTTATAGTTGCTCTCAGGCTTTCAAAGTTGTCTTCAGTAATCTCCCGGCGCAGGGCGGACCCGCCCCACCGCTCGACCATGGCCCCCAGCATCCGCGAGTTGAACTCGATGATATCCCCCGGCCTCATTTCAGAGTCAGGCTGGACAAGTTCCGTACCCGTGGGCAGTATGGCTACCCTCGGGCGCGGTCGTACGCACATATTATTTATTCCTCCCGCCAGCATGGCGCCGATGTCAACGGGGCGCACCTGGTGGTTAGCGGGCATGATCATTTCGGTAGCGACGATGTCCTCCCCAACCACCCGGACATGCTGCCAGGGCGGCACGGCGTGAATTATCTCGATAACATCGGGCTGCGCGAAATGCACATCCTCGATCATGATTACGGCATCGCATCCCGGCGGCATCAGGTCGCCAGTATCAACAGCAACCGCTTCCAGGCCAACTTTCAGCCGGCGCGGGGATGTTTCAGACGCGCCAAACGTGTCGGCCGACTGCACGGCAAACCCGTCCATGGCCGAGGCATGATAATGCGGTGAGGATATCCGGGCATAGACAGGAGATGCCGTCACCCTGCCCAGCGCCAGTTCCGACGGTAGCAGCTCCGGCTGGCCGGGTTGAAGTGCCCCAACCTCCTGCAGGTGCTCGAGGAAGCGCTCAAGCGCGTCTTCCCAGGGCAGGTCGTCAAGGTAAACCTTACGCTTCATGTACCCAACTCCCTAAACCTATAAAATATGTATATCTGGTTTAAAACAATTTCACTTCCACCGTGTCACCGGCTTTTAGCACTTTACTGCCTGCCGGGATCCGGGCCAGGCCGTCCGCCTGGATCATTGCTTGAATCATCCCGGACATTACCAGCACCGGTTCAGATAAAAGCACACCTTCCCTGCTGGTCACTCTCACCACGATAAACTCTTCGAGACCGGCAGAGGAGCTAAGGCCATGGGTGAGCACCGCCCGCAGCGGGAACTCCAGACCTGATTCCAGTTCATCCGGGTAACCTCCTGCCTGGATCAGGGGAGCCGCCAACAGCTCGAAGACGATCATAGCCGCGACAGGTTGAACCGGCATTACAAATACCGGTTTACCATCAATTACAGCTCCTGCTGTCGTGCTGCCCGGGCTGATCGACAGGCCGTGAAAAAGCACACCAGGCTGACCTGTGGAATCGATCGCCCTGAAAATAATGTCACTTACGGATGCTGAAATGTCCACGCACAGAAACACCAGGTCGTTTTCCTCCGCCGCTCTCTTCAGCGCTCTTTTGAGATCTGTGAAGTCGTCCCTGGTGAATCTGTAAATACGGGACTTCCCGCCGCATGCCGCAGCCGACCCGAAAATAATGTTAGAACTGATATCGCTGCTGCTCAGGGACTGCGGAGAGCAATTAATAGGGCCCGCCAGGTCATCGCCCGCCGAAATAATCCCAACCCGGGCGGGCAGCAACACCGGAACCTCAGTGGCTCCAACGGAGGAAAGCATCCCCAGGTCCTGCGGCCTGATCCGGTGGCCGGCCGTTAGGGCGATACCGCCAGCCGCGATGTCCTCGCCCCTGCGGACGATGTTTTCCCCGGGAGCTGCCGGCCTTGTTATCCCGACTGTTTGACCGTCGAGGTCTTCGGTGTATTCCACCATGACCACCGCGTCAGCGCCGGAAGGCAGCATGCCCCCCGTTGCGATGCGCCAGGCCTGCCCCGGGCCGATCTCACCGCGCGGCTCCTGGCCCATCAGGACCTCGCCGCTCACATCCACATATGATGGCAGCCCCTCTGAGGCCCCATAGGTGTCCCTTGCCCGGACCGCGAACCCGTCCATGGTGGAGCGGTCGAACCCCGGCACATCTTCACGGGCCAGGACATTCGAGGCCAGGCAGCGTCCCAGGCTTTGCAAAACCGGTAACTTCGCCTCAGCTCTTTTTACGGTCATTTCCATGGTTAAGATCTTCCTGGCCTCTTCCACTGTCAAGACTTGCTTAAGATCGGCCATACCCCACTCCCCTAAAAAAACCAATGTACTACGACAAGTAAGTTGTAAAATTTATCTTAGCACTGGCAGCGCTTTCTGATTAATACTGTTCTAGAAACAACCTAACTCGCAAGAATGGATTTTAATTTTAAGCTCATCGGCAGCTTCTCCTATAACCCGGTAGGGAACCTTAAACTCCTCGGCCAGTTTCCTGGCCGCCGCGCAGGCGATCCGCCCTTCCTTGGCCTGCTGTTTTACCGCCTCTAGCACTTCCGGCTTTATATCCGCCATTATCATGCTCACCCCTTCTAAAAAATATAGAGTTTTTACCTACTCCCTGCCGGCGCTTGCGCATACCGGGCAGTCCGGGTCACTTTTTATTTCAACCTCATAGAACCTGGTTGAGAGAGCATCAAAGGTCAAAATCCTGCCCACCAGCAGTTCTCCCAAGCCAAGGATATACCGTATCGCTTCAGAAGCCTGGATCGCTCCAATCACACCCGTCACCACGCCGAGGACCCCCGTTTCTGAAGTGGAGGCAGCCGGCGCAGGCTGATCAGGAAAGATACAGCTAAAACAGGGTCCTTTTCCGGGCAAAATTGTAAAAACCTGACCCGCCCAGGACAATACCCCGCCGTATACAAAAGGTTTGTTCAGCTTAACGCAGGTCTCATTGATCATATACCTGGCCTGCAAGTTGTCGGTGCAGTCAACGATGAAGTCATAGCCGCCAACAAGGTCTCCGGCGGTCTCCCGGCTGAAGTTTTCTCTGTAGAGTTCCAGCTTTAAACCGGGGTTCAGCGCTTTAAGTTTGTCTCCTGCCGAATCAACCTTGGGGCGCCCGAGGTCAGGCGTGGCGTGAAGGATCTGGCGCTGCAGGTTTGACAGCGAAACATGGTCCCCATCAACCAGGCCGATCCTCCCCACCCCGGAAGCAGCGAGGTATAAAGCGGCCGGTGATCCCAGGCCTCCCGCTCCGACAAGGAGCACCGAGGAGCGTAGCAGTTTTTTCTGCCCTCCCGTCCCGAAACCGGGCAGCAGGATGCTGCGCAGGTAGCGTTGCTGCTGTTCACCTGTGAAACCTTTACTTGCCTGCATCCCAACACCCCTGGTAATAGGCGTTTACCCTATTTTAAAAATGCCTGCTCAATCAAATCGGCCACGCCTGAGGCATCTTCCAGGCTGAAGTGCGGCACATCCATATCCTGCTCCATGTCACTTACGACAGCAAGCAGCTCTTCCGCAGGAATATCCGGCCGCACCGGCGCCTCGCGCCTGAATACGGCAATCTTCGGCCAGCTGCCAGTTTTGTACCCTTCGATAATGACCAGGTCAACACCTCTGACCATGGATATTACTTCCTCCGGCCCGGGGTCGCCCTCGAATTTTCTGACCAGAAAAACACCTCCGGGCGTGGCCAGGGCCACGACATCGGCGCCGGCTTTAGCGTGCCGCCAGGTGTCTTTGCCCGGTTGGTCAAAGTCCACCAGGTGGTGGGTATGTTTGATGACACCTACCCGGCGGCCCCGGTGTTTCAACTCAGCGATCAGCTTTTCTAAAAAAGTGGTCTTACCTGAGCCGGAATAGCCTGCCAGACCCAGTACTGGAACTGTCCTTTTCATAATAACCTCTTAAATGCTAAGGTGTAATCTCCACTGTATCTCCAACCCTGACTTTTCCGCCTTCCAGAACCCGGATAAAGATTCCTTCCCTGGGCATGACACAGTCACCTGCCTGGTAGTAGATGGCACAACGAGTGTGGCATTCCTTCCCGATCTGGGTTACCTCTCCCATAGCCTCGGAACCAATTTTTAGCTTTGTGCCCAGGGGAAGGCTTACCAGTTCTATGCCTTCCGTGGTAATATTCTCAGCAAAATCACCTGGCCCTACGTCAAGCCCCATTGCCCTCATTTTATCAATACTTTCGATAGCCAGGAGGCTCACCTGGCGGTGCCATGGTCCGGCATGGGCATCATCCTGCAGGCCATGCTCCTTAACCAGCAGCCCCTCACCTGAATCTTTCTTGCGCATCCCTTTTTTGGGACTGGTGCATACCGCTTTTATTATTCCCACGAAGTTTCCCTCTTTTCTACAGGTATAAATAACAACTTTAAGATACCTCAAACATATATTACCCGCCGATCTGGGACATAACCCGCCTTTCGTCCCGCCATCCTTCACTCATATGATGCCTGTCCGGCTTTAAGGCAAGGGCGTCCATAAACAGGTCGGCCAGTTCCCTGGCGCCTGCTCCCTGACGCAGCGGGGTTTTCAGGTCAATCTCCCGGCTGTCATAAAGGCACGGCCTTAAGCCCCCGCCCGACGTGAGGCGCAGCCGGTTGCAGCGGCTGCAAAAATGCTCGCTCATAGAGGTGATAAAGCCAACGGTGCCTTCAGCGTCCTTGAAACGGTAGTATTTAGCCGGCCCCCCACCCGCGACCATCTTGGCCGGGTGCAGATGGCCCAGCCGGGCGGTAATCATGTCCATGATTTCATCAGAGGGTACAAATCGCTCTGCTGTCCAGTAGCTCTGCACACCGATGGGCATTAGCTCAATAAAGCGCACATGCAGGGGCCTTTTAATGGTAAGGCGGGCCATTGCCACCACTTCATCGTCATTAAAGTCGCGGACCACCACGGTGTTGAGCTTTACAGGGTGCAGCCCTGCCTCCAGGGCAGACTGAATTCCCTTCCAGGCCCTGGATAAATCCCCTCCCCGTGTTATCTCCCTAAAGCGGTCAGTCTTCAGGGTGTCCAGGCTGATGTTCACCCTGTTTACCCCCGCTTCTTTCAACACCCTGGCCTGGGGAGGCAGGAGCAGCCCGTTGGTCGTCAGGGTAATGTCATCTATGCCGGGAATGCCTGAAATCCGCCTCACCAGGTCCTCCAGGCCTCTGCGTACCAGGGGTTCACCCCCGGTCAGGCGAATCTTTTTCACCCCGATCTGAGCCGCGGCCCTGATGATGCTTTCAAATTCCTCCAACCGAAGGATCTCTTCATGGGGGGATGACGGCACACCTTCCGGGGGCATGCAGTACACACACCGCAGGTTGCACCGGTCGGTAACGGATACTCTCAGGTAGTTTATCTCCCTCTGATGGCAATCTTGCATTGTTTTCACCTTCTGCTGTATAAATTAGGAGCTTTTATCTTACATCTATTGACCAACCGGCCAATATAAAATTATTTTTATGATTAACGGCCGCTCTGCTGTGCTGAGGTTAACACCGCTGTTATCGCGAACGACAGGACCAGGAGAATGATGCTCAGTGCTGTGGCGATTTCCCAATTCCCCTTATTGACCTCCAAAACGATGGATGTGGTAAGCACCATGGTATATCCCTTCAGGTTTCCTCCCACCATAATAGAGGCGCCCACTTCTGAAATGGCCCTGCCGAAGCCGGCAATAACAGCAGCCAGAAGTCCGAGCCTGGCCTCCCTCAGGAGCAGCCAGAGCAACTGCAGGCGCGAAGCCCCCAGGGCCAGGAGCTGAAGCCTGATTTTTGGATTCAGAGACTGGATGGCGGATATAGTTAAACCGGTTACGATTGGGGCCGCGATGATGCCCTGGGCCACAACCATGGCCGTGGGGGAATACAGCAGCCCCAGCATACCCAGGGGACCATACCGGCTCAGGGTCAGCCAGACCAAGAGCCCCACCACCACGGGGGGCAGGCCCATACCAAAGTTCACCGTGCTGATCACCAGCCTCCTCCCCCAAAAAGAGGTCAGCGCCAAAAAGGTGCCCAGCGGCAGTCCAATCAACAAGGCTATTAACGTGGCCGTGCCCGAAACCTGCAGGGTGCGGTATATGACCCCGATAATCTCACTGTCCCCGCTCGCCAGGAGACGGACAGCCTCTGTCAGACCCTCCCAGTAGACACCCAAAATACATCCCACTTTCAAATAATGATTGCTTAATTAACTGATTGTTGGATCATACTATTGCGATATGCTTAAATATATATAACGGTGGGCTAAATTTAAGGGCCCGGCCAGCCCTGAAAACATTCACTATATATTTTCTGCGCTAATTTGTCGATTTCCTGCCGCAAATTCAAATACCTTTTAAGTAATTCCGAGGCCTGTACCGTCAACCTGGCGCCGCCTCCCATTTCACCACCCACCTGGGTAATAACCAGAGGCACCCCCCAGCGCTTTTCCGTGATCTTGATTTTGCCCCAGGCCGCCCGGTAAGACATCCCCAGAACTTTCGCAGCCTGGGATATTGACCCCAGCCTGTCCACGTTGGAAAGAAGGTCAAACAGCCCGTCACCGAATATGGCGCCGTTTTTCTCAAGCCAGATCTTGCATTCAGCGTTTGGTCTTTCGAGCTTTTCCATGTTCATTGGCCTTTCGCCCATCATCTTATCAACCACCGCCCACTGCTGGAAAGATCGACACCCGGTCGCCGTCGGAAAGCACCACCGCGAGGTCTTTATGCCGCCCGTTCACCAGGAAGGAAAAAGCCTTTTCTTCCGGAATATTCAATGTTTCCAGCAACTTCCTGCCGGTAAATCCATTCGTGATCTCTACCGGTATGGGCTGTCCAAAAGTAGCCCCCGGGATATAGCATTCCAGGCCGCAGAAAACTCTCACTTCCACCTGCAAGCTTACCCACCCCCGTTTTATGCGGGTTTTCTGCGGGAGCCGGCAGGCTCCCGCAGAATTAACTTACTAGATTCACCTTGACGTACGAATTAGAAGTTAAATACTTCGTCCAGCTCTTCCTTAAAGGTAAACTTCGTCTTGTGCGGCTCCAACTCTTCATTATAGAAGAATTCCGGCAGCCGGTCATGCTCCTTGGTGAATCCTGCCTTTTCATTGAACTCCCGCTCCACCTTGAGGATGCTCTGGCCCAGGGCCACAACGTCGTTAATTGTCAACTCAATGCCGTACATGGCGTTCAGCATTTCAACGATGGTGGGGAGGCCTTCCGGGTTATCCAGCACCGCAAAGGCCACAAACAGGCACAGGCCGGTACTGTCTACAGCAGCGGTGGCAATCTGCAGGTTCCGGGACAGGTCCAGCTGTCCCTCGTCTTTGGTCGGATCAACGTAGCCGCCGACTTTCAAGATATTGGCGGTCACGGCATAGCCGGCTGTGTGGTCTGCGCCCATAGGTGAAGTGGCATATGTGACACCGTTGCCCCTGCAGGACCTGGGGTCGTACGCCGGAATGCCCTGTCCCTTAACCGCCGGAACCCGGGTAACGCCGTAAACTTTGCCGGCAGTAGTGGCGCCGGCGCCGATTACCCGGCCCAAGGGAGATCCTTTGCCCACTTCTTCCAGGGCGGCGATTGCCGCTTTCCCGTCACCAAACGGGATTACCCCGGCTTCAGCCAGTACGCCCAGGGTAACGCCTGCTTCAATGGTATCCAGGCCAAGGTCGTTGCAGATGTAGTTCATCTCGGCGACTTGATCCGGGTCACTGACTTCCAGGTTCGGGCCGAATCCCCAGGCCGTTTCGTACTCCAACGAGCCCATGGAGCGGCCGTCAGGAAGAATATAGATATTGGAGCAGCGCATCACACAGCCGGGGTGACAGGCGTGAGTGGCCTTACCGCCGCGGGCGTTGCACAATTCAGCGGCTACCTCTCCGCCGACTTCGCCTGCTTTGTCCCAGCGGCCATATTTGAAGTTGCGAATGGGCAGTGTACCAGCTTCGTTAATGATGTTCATCAGCACGTTGGTTCCATAGGCCGGGAGGCCCTGTCCGGTAACCGGGTGGTCCAATAAAATCTTGGCAAACTTCCTGGCTGCCTCTTGGAAGCGGCTCTTGTCTTTAACGGGAACGTCAAACGTCTTTGGGGAGTCCAATACTATGGCCTTTAATCCCTTGGAGCCCATCACGGCCCCCAGGCCGCCGCGCCCGGCATAGCGGCCCGCGTTTCCTTCCGGGTCGTTGTTGCCGATACCCGCGCCGGTCATCAGCATTTCACCGGCGGGACCGATGAAAATGACACCTACATTCTCACCATACTGTTTTTTAAGCATGGTCACGGTCTCGTAGCCGCCTTTGCCCGCCACACCACCTGCCGGCAAAAGCTCTGCGCCTTCAGGATTGATCTTAAGGATCATTTTTCCTTATCAGCAGGCTGTCCCTCGACCACAATGGCCTTATATCCAAGGTTCGCCATTTTCTGTGAAGCCACGCCGCCGGCATTAGCTTCTTTGATCCCGCCGGTCAGGGGGCTTTTGGCGCCCACGGAAAATCGGCCGGAAGAGGGAGCGCTGGTGCCGGAAAGAAGGCCAGGCGCAAAAATCAGCTTGTTCAAGGGGCCCAGCGGTTCGCATGTCGGGTCAACTTCATCGAGAACAACCTGCGAGGTCAGGGCCCTGCCGCCCAGGGAAGCGTATTTCTCCGGAACATCTTCGACCTTAATCTCTTTAGAACTCATGTTGATCCTAAGTATTTTATCCACTGTCAATTCCCCCTTTTATTGAGTTTTAAAAAAATTTCGACAGTCGTTCTTTATACTCCTTTTTCTAAAAAAATTAATCTAATTATATTATACCTGTCCTGTAAAGGGTTGCTTTTTCCTTATTAATTAACTAGTTATATGCAGTTACCGCAGGCCTAATTCCCGCGTCCTGTTTTATGGTGGTGGTAGTGGTGGTGATGATGATTTTCACAGCTGGAGTGAATTTTTAACGGCTGCTCCTCGCCAATAATTAACCTTAAAAGGTTGGGCTGATCCATATTTTTCTTCCCCGCGCCATACCCTATTTTCTCAATGGCAAGGGAAGGAAGGTCGGTGAAGGCCTCCGCCAGGGACGCTATCAGGGCCGCGCCGGTAGGGGTAACCAGCTCTTCTTCTATGCCGGTCCCGTAAATGGGAATGCCTTTTAAAATATCAAGCGCCGCCGGAGCGGGAGAGGGCAGGATACCGTGCATACACCTGACAAACCCCTTGCCGACCGGCAGGGGGGACGAGTACACCTTTTCCACCTGAAGCAGGCTGATTCCGAGCACCGTACCTGCTACGTCAACGATTGCGTCAACAGCACCCACCTCATGAAAATGGACGCTGTCCACAGGAACCCCGTGCACGGCAGCTTCCGCCGCAGCAAGTCGGTTAAATACTTCCATGCTTTTTGCTTGAACTTTTTCAGGAAGCGCGCTGCTGACAATAATTTTTTGTATTTCGGGCAGGCGCCTTACCGGCTGGCGGCCTTCAATAAGGTCGACAAAAACATTGGAGGCAGCTATGCCGTTCCGCTGGGCCTTTTCCAGCCTGAGTTCATAGCCGTCGACCGGCAGCGTCGACAGCCCTTCTTTTATCAGCGATAAATCAACCCCGGCGTCAACCAGGGCGCCCAGGCACATGTCCCCGCTGATGCCTGAAAAGCAGTCAAAGTAAGCGATTTTCATTTAAGTCCTCCCTATCATCCGGGTTATGGCGTTGGCCAGCGCTCCCGCACCAAAGCCGTTGTCAATATTGACTACACCCACTCCCGTGGAGCAGCTGTTCAGCATGCAGAGCAGGGCGGAAAGCCCGTTAAAGCAGGAACCGTAGCCCACGCTCGTAGGCACCGCGATAACAGGCTGTTCTGCCAGGCCACCTACCACGCTGGCCAGGGCCCCCTCCATGCCTGCCACCACGATGATCACATGAGCCCAGCGAATCAGTTCAAGTTTATCCAACAGCCGGTGAATCCCCGCCACTCCCACATCGTAGGCCCTTTGAACTTCATTGCCCATCACTTCCGCGGTGATAGCGGCTTCTTCCGCCACTGGCAGGTCGGCAGTTCCCGCGCTCATCACCAGGACATTGCCTTTGTTAACCGGGCGCTCGCCCCGGTACACAACGAGTGTCCTCGCCAGTTCGCTGTAAACGGCGTCGGGGTAGATCTCCCGCACCGCCTCATAAGCTTCCTTCGCGGCCCTGGTGCCCAGGATGCAGCGGTTTCCACCGCAGATCTTGCTAAAGATCCGGGATACCTGGCCGGGTGTTTTGCCCTGGCAGAAAACCACTTCGGGGAACCCTTTCCGAAGGCAGCGGTGATGGTCTATAACGGCAAAGCCAAGGTCTTCATAAGGCAGGTCCTTCAGCTTGTCCAGCGCCTCGCCGACATCAGTCCGGCCGTTCTTTACATCCTCCAGTAATTGACGCAGTTGATCGATCATCATAAATATGGCTCCTTTGGACTTGTGCCTTCTATTAGTGTTCCTGACATCTATAATCCATTATAAATTGAAAAAGCAAAACAGCAAATACCTATCGGCTGTTCAAGGACCTGCTTAAACTGACAGTTTTTTTCAGACCAATATACCGGGTGGAACAAAACCCCGCCAAACAACGCTTGACATTACTCACGGGTGAAAGAGCTGGTCAAGTCTTTAACTTCTGACACAGGCTGAATTATGAGTGAGCCCCTGCTCAGTTCACACCTTCGCGGCAGGGGCTCATTTTTTGACCTGTCATGTGCCAGTTATATTTTAATGTTGTAGTCTTTTATTTTCCTGTAAAGAGTATTCCTGCCTATTCCCAGTGTCCTGGCCGCCAGAGTTATATTCCCCTGGCAGTAACTAAGAGCGTTCCTGATTGCCCCCGCTTCAACCTCCGCCAGCGGCGCGGGATATGCCGGCAAAATACCCTTCCTGCCCATAAATGCGGCCAGTTTATTTTGCTGACTGCACATAAGTTCCATCAGTTTAACGAGCCTGCTTTCGCCGAGCGCACCCAACACGTTTTCCTGAAAGCTGGAGTCAAAGATGTCCTCCAACTCCCGCAATGGTGAGGATCCATTGACTTCCGGCAGTTGCTGGCCGGGCTTAGCGGCAGGATTTTCAAGAGAGGCCAATATCAGCTTATTTCCTAAATGCTCCGGCATGATTTTCTTACCTTCACAGAGTGCGACCGCCTGACCGATAGTGTTGGCCAATTCCCTGATATTGCCGTGCCAGTGATAGTCTTTGATCAACTGCAGCGCTTCCTTGGACAGACGCATTTCCGGGTTCAGTTTATTTATAAAATAGTCTGACAAGAGCGGGATGTCTTCCCTCCGGTTCCTGAGAGGAGGCAGTTCAAGCCTCACCACATCCAGCCGGTAAAAAAGGTCTTCCCGAAAACTTTTATCTTTTAAAGCCTGTTCAAGATTGGCGTTGGTGGCTGCCAGAACCCGTACATCTGTTTTTATAGGCCTCTCGCCGCCCACTCTGAAAAACTCTCCTGTTTCCAAAACGCGAAGCAGTTTTACCTGTATAGAAGGGCTTGACTCCCCAACCTCGTCCAAAAAGAGAGTTCCCCGGTTGGCCATCTCAAAAATTCCGCGGTGCAGGGTATTCGCCCCGGTAAACGCTCCTTTTTCGTGGCCGAACAGCTCGCTCTCGAGAAGATTTTCCGGCAGCGCCCCGCAGTTTAGCGGAGTAAAGGCCTGCCCTGACCTGTTGCTGGCAGCGTGAATAAACCTGGCCAGGACCTCCTTGCCTGTCCCGGTCTCGCCCTGGATCAGCACATTGATGTTCTTCCTGGCAATTTTATAGGCAATCGAGGCCAGCCTGTGCATCTCCCGCGAGACACCAACCTGAAAGCCCACCTTGCTGGCGAGGTCGGCCCATTCAGTCTTGAAAAGATGGCCTTCCTGTCCCTGCAGCTTGTATTCTATGGCTTTTTCTATAAGTCTTTCAACCTCATCTATGTTGTCAAAAGGTTTTTCCAGGTAATCAAAAGCTCCCAGCTGGATTGCCTTGACTGCGGTTCGGGTTGTACTGTAACCAGTCATAATAATAGCTTCGCAGCCCGGCTGGTGTTTCTTGATCATCTGCAGCAGGGACAAGCCGTCCGCATCAGGAAGTTTCAGGTCTACCATGGCTACATCAAAGCTTTTACTCCGGATCAACGCGCCTGCTTCGGCCCCGTTCAAGGCAACAGTTACTTCAAAATCTTTTCTGTGCAGGAGGCGGCGAAAAAAAGAACCCATTTCGACTTCGTCGTCTATGATCAATATCTGTGGTTCCGCCAAATATTACACCCCCCAGTTAATTTTAAATCCATCACTTGCCGGCTTCCACCGGAAGCACCAGCGAAAAGGAACTGCCTTCATCCAAAACGCTCTCAACCTCAATGGCGCCGCCGTGGGCTTCAGCGATTCCCAGGCTCACCGACAGTCCGAGGCCGGTTCCCTTAACCGCTCCTTTACTGGTATAAAAGGGATTAAAAATTTTGGGCAGATCCTCGGGAGCTATTCCAGCGCCATTGTCCTTAACAGTAGCCAACACCCATTTTCCCCCGTCTTCATCTTCGCGTACAGATGTACTTACCTCGATTTTACGCTCCCTCTTAACCCCTTCCAAGGCATCGCGGGCATTAATCAGAAAATTGATTAATACCTGCTGGAGATGATGGCCGTTGGCATTTATATTGGGCAGACCCTGGGCATAGTTTTTTACAATTTCTATTTCGTTCTTGTTAATCTGGTAGTGAATGAGGCTGAGAACCCGCTCCAACTCATCATTCAGGTCAGTTTGGGCAATCGGGTATTCGTCTTGCTTGGAAAAAATGAGAAGGTTTTGAATAATTTTTTTGCAGCGCAGGCCGCAGCCAATGATATCATTCAGTAATTCGTCAGTGCTGTCATCTTTCATGTCCCTCTGCATCAGCTGGGCCGTGCCAATAATTACTGTCATAGGGTTGTTCAGTTCGTGCGCGACTCCTGCCGCCATTTCTCCAATAGCGGCCAGCTTTGCAGACTGCATCAGCTGCACTTCCATCTTGGTTTTTTCGGTAACATCTTTCATATGGTGAATAACACCGGTGATCAGGTTGTGTTCATTAAAGAAAGGATAATAGGAAATATCGTAAACCGAACCGGTGTCTGCCTGGATCTGGCTGTAAACAGGTTTCCCCGTTTTGAGGGCCTCGTCCATCAGGCATTCCTCGCACCTCTCATCACGACCCCAGATCCAGGCATAACATTTTTGTCCTGCTCCGTCCTCCTCACCGGGAAGTGTTTCGGCCGGCAGGTACTTATTGCTGCGCAGAATGTTAAAGTCCATGTCGATCAGCACGATTGGCTCGGTTACCGAGTTAAACGTCGCCTCCCACTCGCTTTTTGCCCGGGAAACCTGCTTATACAGCCGGACGTTTAAGACACAGATAGCAAGCTGGTCAGCCAGCTGGTGAATAAAGTTCAGTTCCGAGGGTGAGTACGCGGAAGGCTGCCTGCAGCCAACCAGCAAAACTCCTTCTACCGACGACCTGATGAACAGGGGAGCAACCGCCAGGGACCTGGCGTATTCTGCCAAATCGGGGTTTTCCCCGAGAAAGGGGTCTTCCATATGGCTCGTATCGAATATACCGGCCTCCCCGCTTTTTAAGACCTGCCATAAGAAAGACTGCGGGTGGATGGGGTTGGCCCTGTTTAATATGAACGGCATGGCTGCCTTAACAAAAAGATTGTCCTGCCGGAGTAAGGCCAAACCCAAAAAATCACAGGGTACAACAAGAGGCATTTTATTGTTGATCCTCTTGATAATATCCGCGATGGTCATGTCGATATTAATGTCCCGTACAAGCTGGTTGATAATCTCCAGCCGGTTGTTCTGCCTGACAACTTCCTCGTTCCTTTTTTTCAGCTCAGTGTAAAAATTGGGTTTGGATGAATTTACGCCTGTCAGGTTTTCGATCAGTTTTACTTTTTCATTAAACATATCTTTGCCCCCTGACCTGTCATTTGGTATCCAACCACCTGTCATAAACGGTGCAAAAGCAGCGCCTCAAAATTATCCTTTAATTTGACTAAAACGGTTACATCGACCTCAGAAAAATCTCCATAATATCTTCCTCGCCGGCATCCCTGGGGTTGGTGATCAGGCACGCGTCGTTCAGCGCGTTTTTACTGAGAGCGGGCAGGGATTCCTCTTTAAGCCCCACTTTGGCGAGACCTTGGCCCAGACCTATATCGCTGATCATACAGCGCACGGCTTTAACAGCCTTATCCGCAGCAGTCCGGGCATCCAATCCCGCCACATCCTGGTCCAGGGCCTCGGCCACCCGCTTGTACTTTTTCGGGCAGGCGATTAAATTGAATTCCATGACATACGGCAACACACAGGCGTTAGATTCACCATGGTGCTTGTCCAGCAACCCGTCCACCTGGTGAACCATGGCATGGGTAGCGCCAAGGATTGCGTTTGAACAGGACAGGCCTGCCTGCAGGCTGGCCATGGCCATGTTGGTCTTAGCTTCCATGTTGGTGCTGCAGGCCACTGACTCCCTGAGATTCCTGTAGATCAGGTTCATGGACTTCAGGGCGTGAACCTGGGTTAAAGGGGTTGCCGCCAGGGATACGTAAGATTCAACTGCGTGGCTCAGGGCGTTAATCCCGGTTGCGGCAGTCAGTTTCGCGCTTTTTTTCTGGAGCAGCACCGGATCAATGATGGCAATATCTGGTACAAGGGATTTTGATATAATTGTCATCTTTAAGCTTCTTATCTTATCAACAATTATGGCAAACTGGGTCACTTCAGAACCGGCTCCGGCGGTGGTAGGAACAACAAGCATGGGTGGAAGCGGCCTGGTCACCTTGTTGACACCCTCGTAGTCCTGAATAACTCCGCCGTTGGTGGCCAGTATGGCAATGGCCTTGGCGACGTCGGTCGGGCTGCCCCCTCCCACGGCCATGATGGCATCGCAGCCTGATTCAATATAGCGGCTCAGCCCCTGAACTACTTCAGAATCCTTGGGGTTGCTGGTAAGACCGCAGAAAACCTCGTACTGGAGACCTGCCGCCTTGAGATAATCCAGCGTTTTTTCAACATAGCCGGAGTTAATCACCCCTTCATCGCTTACTACAAACACCTTGTTGGCGCCCAGCCTGAGCGCGCTTTCCCCAACCTGACCAAGAGCGCCGCAGCCAAAAATAATTTCAGGCGCTATATATTTGCTAATGTTCATTCGTATGTCCTCCAGTCCCCAGATTATATCCCTTCAGAAGTGAGCTATCATTACTAACTTAACACATGCAATTATTGTTCCATATTGAAACGCCCCAGTCAAACCTTTTCTAACAGTTAATTTTTACCTTGCGTATAACAACAAAAAGCTGCCGGCGTCGGCAGCAGCGTTAAATCTAGGTTTTATATTTATTATTTCTCCCCGCCATTTTCTTTTTGCACAAAACCAAGCAGAACTCTGTAGGGTCCGGGCGTGCCCGGCGGTACGAAAGCTACCCGGTCACCCGGGTTGATCAGGCAGTCTAGTCTCTGAGTCTTGCCGTTTAAAAAAACTATTTCAATTTTTTCCTTTGGCAGATCCAGTTTTTGGGCCAGGTCAGCCGCACTGATCTCCCCCTCCTGGTCAACCATCAGCGGAAAGCCCCATCCTCTTTGCTCAAAAAGCTTTTTCAAGTCGCCGAACGCCCGGACCTCAATCTTCTGCATGGTCTCCTCCAGTTATCTTAATGAAGCTATAAGACTATTATTAGAGAATTTTACATAGGCCTATATAGAAGAATTCAGGCATCTGCTGTCTTGATCAAGCGCTCCTCTGTCAGCAGGTAGTGTACGGGAATATCATCCGGCCCGGCGCTGACGCTGGGAACTACCTGGATTTCGTAGGCCAGGGCAACGAACACGGCATCCTCCCTGGTGCACGGTAAAAAATTGTCGTAAAAACCCCCGCCGTAACCCAGACGGTTTCCATACGTGTCGAAGGCCACACCGGGCACAACAACCAGGTCGATTTCCTCAGGGTCCAGCGGCCGCATGGCCTCAGGCTTCGGCTCCAGGATGCCCCAGGGACCAGGCTTAAGGCCGGCAGGGAAATCAACTATCAAAGATGGTGTCAGGCGGCGGTTTTCAACATCAGTTACAGGCACAGCCACTCTTTTTCCGGAGGCTATAGCCTTGTCAACAAGCATTCCGGTCTGCACCTCACTGCGGAAACCCAAAAAGAACATTATGGTTGACGCCTTCTGGTATTCTTCCATGGCCTCCAGCCTTGTCGCGATGCGCATGCTTTTTTCAACCACCTCTGCTGGGGTCAGGGTATTTCTGGCCTTTAATACTTCTTTTCTCAAGTCGCCTTTTGATGTATCGCTGCTGTTCATGACAATATCCCCCGGTCAATGTTTATTTACAGTTTATATACTTCTTCCCCGCTCAGAATTCGTGTGCCGCTTTCCTGCAATGTTTTAATCGCTTCCTCCAGTTGCTCAACCCTGAAGACAACCAGGGCAGCGGCAGATGATTTTTGCAAAAAGGCGTAGAGGTACTCAATATTAATTTTCGCTTGATCCAGGATCTGGAGTACGCCTGCCAGCCCGCCCGGCCTGTCGGTCACTTCCACTGCGATCACATCAGTGGCGCTCAGGGTAAACCCGTCTTGTTTCAGGACCTGGTAGGCCTTATCGGGGTCGTTAACAATCAACCTTAGTATTCCGAAGTCAGTGGTGTCGGCAATAGACAGGGCCCTGATATTGATTCCGTTTTCACCCAGCACTTTGGTCACCTGGGCCAGGCGACCGGACTTGTTTTCAAGGAAAATAGAAATCTGCTTGACCTTCATGGCATAACGCCCCCTTTTATGTATTGGGATTTTTATAATTGTCATTATTTAATATTCAACAATATCAGGGCAGTTCCCTGCCGCGGTTGGTGAAGCCGTCTCATTATCTCAAGAGAGTATTTCCACTTTTGTCCCATACTTTTCCTCAAGCTCGTGGTAAGAGCGCCCGGCCAGGTCCCTGCCCCTGCAGTCAAAAGCCAGGCCTGGCAGCAGCAGAAGATCAGGCTTGTTCCTGATGGAATTCCTGCTGCCGTCCTGCTCCAGCGTACCCAAGAAGTCAGCCACCGTAAGCAGTCCGGCGGCCTTGATCGAACCACCAAAAAATTGGTTCTTAACCACCAGCGTTTGAACACCCAGCTTGCCAGCCAAAAATTTGTAAAGCCCCAGATCAATTACCGGTCCGCCCCACTCAGAGGTCAGGGCAAGGAGATTTGAAGCTCCGCACCGGTGCGCCGCCCTGGCCACCCTGTCGATCAGAGAGGGATCAAGATCGTAATCCATAACCAGGCCCGATCTCTGGCCTGGGGTTTTTTCGATTCGTACGGCCAGCTGCTGTTCTCCCCGCTTCAGGTTAACTTCACACGGCCCCGCCTTCATAATTCTTTTAAAAGCATGCACCCTTGTGAGAGAAGGGCGCCCGTTAACCGCCAGAATAACATCTCCATGGCGAATGCCGGCTGCAGACGCCGGAGAGCCGGCGATTACCCCTGCAACTTCGGGATCCAGGCTGCCTATTTCCGGAGGCTCACAAGTCAGCGGCACATTCACTTCCCCCCGCAGGCGCGCGATTAGTAGATACAGCCTTTCCTGGAGGGACTCTTCAAAGCGCAGGGCAGGCGCAGCCATGTTGGTGAACCCCGGCAGGAATATGCGAATAGTCTCAGCGCCACAGGCAGCTAGGTATTTGACAGCTTTTTCTATGTCCTCCCACCCAACCAGGTGGGGCATAGCCACAATACTACCGTGGTACTCCACGTTATAGTCTCTCAGCAGGGCGGCGCTTTTTATGGCGCTGTCCCCAGTGTCCCCCATGATCAAGGCCCGGCACAATTCTCCGGTACTGTTCAAAGAAAGGCAGACCGTTACCCTGCCAAGCCGGCGTAGAAAAGCGGCCATTGTTTCGTCCAGCAGGATCCCGTTAGTGGTGACCCGGATTGGGGTCTGGGGCAGGCTTTCACGGACCATCTTGAGTATATCTTTGATCTGGGGATGGGTCAGGGGTTCGCCCTCTATGATCCTGGTGGCGGACTCCCCTATAACCACAGGCTTTGCCGGGTCCAGGCAGGACAAAACACTCCTTACCTCCGCCAGGCTGCGGGGAGTGATATAAAAAGCCTCCACACCGCACGGGTTCTGGTCGTGGGAGCAGAATATACAGTGGGTATTACAGGCTGAGGTAAGAGGCAAAACATTTGCCTCGGAAGCCCCGTTAAAAATGATGCTGTCAATATATCCAGAATTAACCTTCTTCACTTCACCCACAGGCCAGACCCCTTATTTCATAGTTATTAACAAGGTTATTCACATAATCCACAGGCCAACATCCACAGAACCCCTGTTTTCTGGACATAAGTCATATTTTTCCCAGTATATTTCCACTTAATCCCTGGTAATTTATTGTCATTTATACCTTGCAGCGCGACAGAGTTCCTCTGAAGTTCCCTTCGTACCTATCCTCCCCCAGCTTTAAATCGGGAACCGCATTAAGGGTCAGGGGTGCAAAAGCGCCTCTCAGGTACTTGTAATATGCCGTGCAGGCAATCATGGCGGCGTTATCGGTACAGAGGACCAGCGGGGGGATCATTACACGAAGGGACTCATCTCCGGCCCTTTTCGCCAGGTCAGCCCGCAGCCTGGCATTCGCGGCCACCCCTCCGGCCAGCAGAATGGTAGAAACCCCGGTCTCCCTGGCAGCCTCGAGAGTTTTATCAATCAAAACATCTACCACGGCCTTTTGAAAGCCGGCTGCCAGGTCAGCCTTGTCAACCTCTTTCCCACGCTGGGCGGCCCGGTGCAGGTGATTGATCACGGCTGACTTAAGCCCGCTGAAACTGAAGTCCAGGCTACCCTTTTCGAGATAGGCTTTGGGCAGTTTAATCGCTGACGGATCTCCGCTCAAGGCCAGGCGGTCGATAAGTGGCCCTCCCGGATAGCCCAGGCCCATTGTGCGGGCCACCTTGTCAAAGGCCTCCCCGGCGGCATCGTCCCTTGTTTTGCCTATTACCCGGTAACTCCCGTGTTTATCTGCCAGGACCAGGTCCGTATGCCCGCCTGATACCACCAGGCAGAGAAAGGGAAAGCTCAGGCCAGGATGCTCCAGGAAGTTGGCGTATATATGCCCTTCCAGGTGATTCACCCCGATCAGGGGCACGTCCAGCCCGTAGGCATAAGCCTTAGCAGCTGAAACCCCTACCAGAAGCGCGCCAACAAGGCCCGGACCGTAGGTGACAGCTACAGCGTCAAGGTCTTTAAACCCCATGCCGGCCTCTGCCAGCGCCTCATCAACCACCAGGTTTAACAGTTCCAGGTGCTTCCTGGACGCCACCTCAGGCACTACCCCGCCAAACTTGCAGTGAACATCCACCTGGGAAGATATGATATTAGACAGAATTTTAGAACCATCGGCTATTACTGCAGCCGAGGTTTCATCGCAGGATGTCTCCAAAGCCAGAACTATAACACTCATAATGACAGCCACCAGCCATGCTAAATTCTCGTTATTCTTGATGCAGTTACACTTTATTCCTGTATTATAACACAAAAGGCGGCTAAGATACTCACCTGGCGCCCGTTCAGGCCGTAGATCTTATATATCTTTGTTTGTGCTGGAGATGGACAATAAAATAATCCAGAAAATGAATAATAAGGGGGCGGAGGGGGAAACTACATTTTAAATAATGATAAAAAGAGGTGTCCTTAAGATGAACGCGGTAAACACCAACTGGGATAGCTGGAAGAGAACCCTGGGGCAGGCAGTCGAATACGCGGAGGAAATGGGAATTTCTAAGGATCAGATCACTTCTATGGCCCAGCAGTTGGGAGACATCCTGGCCCAAAACGTGCCCCCTGCAAACCCGGAGCAAAAAGCTGTGAAAGAGCTCTGGGATGTGGCCGAAGCTAGTGAAAGAAAGGTCCTGACAGACCTTATGACCAGGCTGGCTATAAAAAAATAGCTTTTGGACGTTGTGCGTTAGCAGTGGGGATATTCATAAGTTGGGAAATTCCTCACCCATGAGACAGATCAGCTGGGGACATTCCTCACCATTAAGACCAGCTCCAATTGAGGGATGTCCCCGTTCCTTTGTCAGAGACGTTAACATTGGGGACGCCGTTAACATTGGGGACGTGCCTGTTTTTGCACAATATTGACTCGCAACATATACTCTCATTACTATTATTTGTAAACAAAACATGCAAAATCAGGCACGTCCCTATATTGTTCACAAGGTCGGCACCCCGGAAGGGTAATTTCGGAGCTCAATGGCTGGCCTGCGTTTTCCCCTGTCAACGCTTCACGTGCAACCTCGCGGCTGTCCGCGCATGACTCGGGGCCGTGGTGGTGCAGCTACTCCTTCCACGTAGGGCTTCTTTCATCCCCATCTCTATGCCGGTTTAGCCCGGCGCTTTCAGAACGTCCCTTGCTTCCTTTCTTGCTGCCACTTGCTTCCCCTAAGTCCACCCTTTTTTAATTTCCGAGGCTATTACAGCCAGGCTTTCTCTCCTGACAAAATACTCCAGGTGTCCCTTAACCGGGTCAAGCGGATTTATGTAAAATTCGATGTTCTCGTCCAGGCTGTGCAGCACCTTTGGGACCATTTGAGGCAGGGCAATGTCCAGAATACCCGCTATATTAACAAAGCGGCCTACCTGCGGCCTCGCTTCCAGGCCGACTCTTGCCGCCACCCCGTGCTTGAACCAAAATAACGGGCTGCCCAGCATGATCAACTGAGAGACCCTGCGGGACACCTCACTGTTTTGGATGAGAGCGCAGTAGCTGACGATGGACCCAAGGCTGTAACCGATCAGCGTGACCGGCCCGCTGCTGCTTTCGACAGCTTCATACAGGCGGGCATTAACCGCCTGGTGGGTTTCATCTATATACAGGTAGGTCAGAATGTCACCAAAGCTGTCGACAACCTCATCCGCCAGTTTCTTCACAGACTCCAGACCCCGGACGAGAGGGAAGCGCTGCAGGTTTATTTCTTCCTCTGCCATTTCCCGCAAAGCCAGAACCAGGATCCTGATATGGTCGGCGCTTGCAACCTCCCTCGGCCCGGGTACCAGGTCGTAATAATAGACCCCTCCGAACTGCTCTTCTTTAATATTCAGGCCCTGCCCGGCCAGTTCGGACCTGACCGGCAAGGCCCATTCCTTCCAATAGTACCGGTCATCACTATGACCCATGCCATGTACAAATAAAATTACCCCAATGCCCTTACCCCCGGTTAAACATTTTATACATAATATTCTTAGCAAGTGGGGACGGTTCTTGCCTTGCCAGGTAAATTATGCCATGCACTTTGCTATTAATCATTGAGAAAATAAAATTCCAGGTACCTTTTTAAACATGTGAAATGTACCCATTCATACACGAAAAGGACCCATTTGGACAATATCGGTAGACTTGGCTAAAATTATTTGATACGCTTTTTAAAAAAAATAATGGGGGTGATAGTGGTTCGTGAGGCAAACCAGGGAAGTCCACAAAAACTATCACCCTGAGGGTTAAAGATGAGATTAATTAAAATTATTTCCTTGCTTGCTGTCCTAGGTTTAATAACAGTAATTGGAAGTAATTCCATTATAGCTAATAAGGCTGTTACGAGTAATGATGGGTACAAACTGCTAAAGACAGGGTAGTAAAATTACGGGCCTAAAGCACAGTGTCTGTTGATGCAGTCGGGCTCGCCGGAAAAAGAGAAGACATAATATATGCAGCTAATATAGCTCATCCCGGTACCGGATGGGCTTTTTTATTTCAGATCTGAGATTGGCATTCTGTGATTAGATAAGGGGATACCCTTTCAGACACCGAAAAGACCCTTTCGCGCAAACACAGCAGGAATTGTGATAATAAATGATAATTACTTGGAGAGTGAATTTAGTGGATCAAATGACTGTCTTGCAACTATTATTAATATCCCTGCCAGAGGCTATGTTGGTAGCGGCGCTGGGTATCACTCTCGCAGGATTTGGTCCGCGTCCGGGGCAGTTATTTATAATCGGTATTTTTCATGCGTTAGTTTCTTATATCATCAGGTCGTCCCAAGTGCCCTTCGGCCTGCACACAATAGTACTGCTCTTAGCTTTTATCCTAATAATTTACGCGGTCACCCGTCTAAACCTAATAACTTCCACACTGGCGGGTTTGTCAGGACTCACTGTATTTGCTGTGGTAGAAATGCTGATCGCCCCGCAGTTACTGAAAATAACAGGTTATACATATGAACAGGCTCTTAACGACCCAATATTGAGAATCTACTTCTTTTTGCCGGAAGCCGCTGCCATCATTTTAATAATTATTTTATGCCGGCGCTATCGTATAAACATTTTGTCTTACTGGAAAAAAACAAAACAAACCGGTGGGTTAACCATGTCGAGGGATGAAGACATGTTGGAGGAAGATTTCTATATAAAACAGTACTTCCCGCTAATTGCCCTGGTTCTAAGTCCCATCCTGTTATTGGCAATATTAAATACAGCTTTCTTTTTATCCCGCGTCGGCAGTATTTCTGATTCATATTTAAATATCTTTACGACTTTTATCAGCTTGGCGGTAGTAATTTTAGCAGGTTTATCTGTAGTAGCAATTAAAAGAATCGCCAAAGTTGTAGAAGTGGAGTGTACGGCTAGACAAACGGCGGAGATGCTTTCCCGGATGGAAGATCTAATCTATTCCATCCGCCAACAGCGCCACGACTTCAATCACCACCTGCAGGCAGTGTACGGCTTCCTTGAAGTCGGCTCTTTCCGGGAAGCCAGAGACTACATAAGAAATACATTTAGCGCGATTACCACCCATGGGGAACTTATCAAAACCGACAACCATGAAATAAGCGCCCTGTTGTATACAAAAATCGGATTGGCAGAGGCAAAGAATATAGATTTTGAAGTTTTAATAAACTGCAGCCTTAAAGATATACCGTTAAAATCTGGAGAAGTCAATTCCGTTCTGGGCAACCTGATTGATAACGCCATGGAGGCAGTAGAAAATGACACCGGAGACAGGTGCCTTATAACAGTAGAGTTAATCCGCAAGTCCAATGAGTTTATTTTTACAGTAGCCAACCGGGGCAACCCAATTGAACCGGAAATCATGGACAAGATCTTTGAACTAAACTTCTCAACTAAAAAAGACAGGCAAGGTTTGGGGCTGGCCATAGTTAAAGAACTAGTTGAACGATGCAATGGTTCAGTAAACGTATCTTCAAATAGTGAGGAGACGATTTTTACAGTCCGCATACCCGCAATAAAGTGAGGATTTTTAATGAGCCTATATAGCGCTTCAACTAAAATGGCAAAGTACATTACCAGGGAATCTGAATTGGGTTCGGGCCAGACTGACCGTGTGCGCTACGGCCTGGAAATTATCCTGGGAACGCTAATTAAAGGAGTCATTCTTTTAACATCCGCCTGCTTCCTGGGAATCCTGCCGCAGGTAATGATCGCTCTTATTTGTGGTAGCCTGCTGCGCCTGGTGAGCGGCGGCGCACACTGCACCAGTTATCTGCGTTGCCTGAGTTTTGGTTTGGTTGTCTACCTTTCCGCAGGCAAGATTGCTCTAAGCCTGGAGAAATTCTTAAATCTCGACCAGTTAGCAATAATATTATTACTCTGCTTCTTAGCAATGTCTTTATGCGCCTGTCTGTGGGCTCCAGCCGAAGTTCCCTACAGGACAATAAATTATAATGAACAGATTCTTTTTAAAGGGCTCACTTTAGTATTTCTAACTGTTTTAATAACTGCCGCCTTTTTGTCTGTCGGCCATATCAGAGTATCTTTCATATTGGCCGGACTCTTGGCCTTGTTGGCGCAGACTTTTAGTTTAACCCCGCCGGGTTACCTGATAATTGGTAAAATTGACGAATTATTATCTATATCATTAAAAGGAAAGGAGGTGCGTTGAATATGTCAAAAATAATGAAGATTTTACTCTCCCCCTTGGTTTTAAGTACTTTGTTTATAGCTGCGGTAGGTATTAAGCCGGCCAGCTTTATACTATGGTATCAGCCAAAACCGCCTGAAAAATAGACCTGGTCAAGGAAGGCTAAAGCTCATGAGCATAACGGTTCTTATCGCGGAAGACGATCCGGCCATGCGCCATATTCTCAGGAAAGCTCTTGAAGAAATACCCGATGTAGAGATTATCGGTGAAGCGGAAGATGGTGTGGAAACAATCCGCCTGGTAGAAGAACTTGCTCCCCAGGTCATCTTTCTGGACATCGCCATGCCGGAAAAAGATGGGTTGGATGTCGCACGGGAAATATGCGAATCCAGCCCCATGACCAAGATCATCTTTGCTACGGCCTATGAAAACTTTACCCATCAGGCTTTTGAAGTTTACGCCTTCGATTATTTAATTAAGCCATTTAAGATCGACCGGATTCGTAAGACCATGGAATGGATCAGATCAAGTCATCCTGAATCAGAACAGGCTACACACGAGTTAAACAATCCTTTTCAAGCTGAAGCCGGCCCGGCGAAAATACTGATAAAAGAAGAAGGAAAGCTAATACTCGTAAATATCAGAGATATTATCTTTTTAACCAGAGAAGGGCGACTCATAGTCATACATACCATTGGAGGCGAATTTAAAACAACAGAGACATTGGAAGCGCTAGAACGAAAACTGTCAGAGCATTCCTTTTTCCGCAGCCACAGGGGATTCATTATCAATATGAATATGGTAAAGGAAATACAGCCCTGGGGTAGAAAGACATGCAAGGTAATCTTAAACAATACCGAAGAATCGGTCATAATGACCAAAGCCAGGGCCAGGGAGATGGAAAAAAGATTTGGAATGAATTTATGATGATCAATAGAGGGGAATGCCCCTCTATTTTTGTTTCAGATAAAATTCCTAAGTGTACTTTTTAAACATGGGAAATGT
>DFAP01000011.1 GCA_002365855.1 Pelotomaculum sp. UBA3103
GCTTCCTCAAGAGTGATATTGTTTTCCATAATAAAAACGGGGTTAACAATTTCCTTTACGCTTGCCATAAGCATCGATATGAATATTTTAGGGTTTACCGGTCTGAAATAACCCCTCTCGTTGCTGACAAGAATATCTTCAAACAATTTCTGAATTTTTTCAGCTCGAAATTGTTCAAGCTTGTCCCAAAGGCGGGGATAATATTTTTGCAAATCATACAATACCAGGGGTTGAATTGTTTTTAGATTTTCAGATATCACTTCAACTAAGTTCCTAACTTTGCCTGCCGGTTCTTTAGAAGATGACCAGGCTTGTTGCACTTGATCTTCGACGGAAGCAATGTACCTGGTCAGGATGAAATCTACAATCTCTTCTTTGCTGCTGAAATAGCGGTAAATGGTCCTTTTGCTCATGGATGCGCGCACTGCCAGCTCGTCCATGGTGACCCTGGAAAATCCGCGCTCTGAGGCCAGTTCTGTGAAAGACCTAATTATTCTCTGCTTCATCAATGCACCTTCCATTTAAATAGTGATACTTTAAATAGTGACACTATGCGATTTTCTTCTTAAACTTCAGGATGGCCAGGGTCATCATGACAACAGAAAAAACTATCAGCGCCATAACCTGAGGTATCAGGTACTGAAAACCGATCCCTTTCAATACAATACCTCTGATGATCGTCAGGTAGAACGTAAGAGGAATCAAGTTGCTGATATACTGAATTAACTGCGGCATAGCCTCCCTGGGAAACATATAGCCTGAAAGCATGATGCTGGGAAGCATAACCATGAAGGACATTTGGGAAGCTTGCATTTGGGTCTTGGCAATATTTGAAATAAAGATACCCATGCCCAGGGAAGCGGTTATAAAGAACAAGGTTAACAGGTAAAGTTCAAGTATACTGCCCCTGATAGGCACCCTGAACAAAAGCACTCCTACCAGCAGGGCAAACGTAATTTGCACATAGCCCAGGGCAATGTATGGAATAATTTTACCTATCATCAGCTCGTATGGGCGCATAGGGGTAACCATTAACTGCTCCAGGGTTCCACGCTCACGCTCCCTGACAATCCCCATCGATGTCATCATCACCATGGTCATGGTAACAATAATCCCCAGGATTGCCGGGACCATGTAAAAGGCTGTAATGCCGTCCGGGTTGTACCAGGGACGGACCCTGACGTCATAGGGCAAGCTTTGGATTTGCGTCTTTTGTATTAAGATGTTTTGGGATTTAAGGAGCCCAATTGAATTAGCGATGGCCAAGGCGGAATTGGCTACCATGTTGTCCGAGGCGTCGACGATGACCTGGACCTGTGCAGGCTTGCCGCTTCTCAAGTTTTGGGCAAAATCCGGCGAAAAAATTATCCCCGCCTTGGCCTTGCCGCTGTCTATCAAATAGGTAATATCACTGTATCCTGTAGCGTTATAATGTATGTCGAAATAGCCGGAAGCACTGAACGCGTCCAAAAGGTCCCTGCTTTCCTCCGATATAGACTGGTCGAACACGGCAGTCGGGATATGCTTGACATCGGTTTGGATGGCATAGCCAAACAGGACCAGTTGGATCAGCGGGATAATAAAAACAATGCCCAGTGTCAGGCGGTCCCGTAACAGCTGCAGGACCTCTTTTTTCATGATCGCCATGATTCTGCTCACCTAGGACACCTGCTTTCTCTTCTTTCTGGCGAGAGATATAAAGACATCCTCAAGGGAAGGTTCAATGATTGTTGAATTTGCTCCGGTGAATTGATTAAAGGCTTCCAGGTGACTTTCAGACTCGAGCAATACGTGCAGCATCTGCCCGTGAATAGTGCAGTCCTTTACGTAGGGCAGTTTTTCTATGGAGTCTATCCTTCTCAGTGCGTCCGGCAGGTCCGCCTCCAGCATGCAGCCTGTAATAACCTTTTGCTTCAGGTTGTCAGGTGTATCGTTAGCAATCAGCATTCCCTCTGAAATGAAGGCGATCTGATAGCATCGCTCAGCCTCATCCATAAAGTGAGTGGTGACCATTACTGTTACACCCTCGTTGGCCATTCTCTGGATGATTTGAAAGAACATGCGCCTGCTCGTGGGACTGATTCCACTGGTAGGTTCGTCCAGAAACAGTAAAGACGGCCGGGAAATGATCGAGCACCCCATTGCCAGGCGCTGCTTAAATCCACCGCTCAGGTTTGATACCAGTTCATCCTCCCGTCCTGCAAGGAGGGACATTTCCAGCATTTCACCGATCCTTTTTTTCCGCTCCTGGTAGGGGATACTATACATGCCGGCATAAAAATCCAGGTTTTCGTAAACTGTCAGGTCTTCATAAAGGCTGAATTTCTGAGACATATAACCGATTTTACTCTTGATTTTTTCAGATTCCCTGACCAGGTCGTACCCTAATACAGTACCAGATCCCGAGGTGGGCTCCAGAAGGCCGCAGAGCATCCGGATAGTAGTGGTTTTGCCTGAGCCGTTGGGACCCAGGAATCCGTATATTTCACCGGGCCTTATGTTTATGGTCAGATTGTCAACAGCAGTAAAATTGCCAAAAATTTTAGTCAGTCCGTTGGTCGATACCACGTACTCCATATTAAACCGCCTCTTTTCCCGTTAGCATGACAAACACATCCTCAATGGAAGGAGGCACTTCCCTGATTTGAAAATTTTTTATTTTCCTGTCAGCCAGGTTTTCAGCTATTATATCACTTGCCTCAGCTTGCTTAACCAGTACATGGGATTTATCACCGTAGAAATATGTGTCTTTAACCACCTCAAGCTCGTTAAGGAACGCCAGGTCCTGCCTGCCAGCTTTAATTTCCAGTATCTTATACGGAAATTGCCGCCTGATGCTGCCGGGAGAACCAACTATAACAATCTTTCCCTTGTCCATGAAGGCAATCTTTTTGCAGAGTTCCGCTTCATCCATATAAGAAGTTGACACCAGAATGGTCATGCCATTTTTGTTTAAGTCGTACAGAATTCTCCAAAAATCCTTGCGTGACTCAGGATCGACACCGTAGGTAGGTTCATCTAGGATCAGCATGTTCGGCCTGGCCACAAGTGAGCAGGTCAGGGCTAACTTCTGCTTCATTCCGCCGGACAGGTTGTCAGCAAGCCGGGATTTGAATTTAATCAGCCCCGTCATGTCCAGGATTTCATCAGCCCGCAGCAGGATTGTCCTGCGATCCAGCTTGTACATGGCGCCGAAAAAATTGATATTTTCCATGACCGTAAGGTCTCCGTAAAGGCTGAATCTCTGGGGCATGTAGCCATATGATTCCACCGATTTTTTAGCGTCCTTTATATCCTGGTCCAATAGCTTAATGTCGCCGCTGGTTGGTGTAATCAGAGCACAGAGCATTCTCATAAGAGTTGTCTTGCCGGCTCCGTCAGGGCCGACCAGGCCAAAAATATCGCCCCGGTCAATTTTGATTGTGACCTCATTTACTGCAGTCAGACTGCCGAATGCCTTGGTCAAAGCTTGAGTTTCAATCATTGGGCAGCCTCATAACGAATGACAACATCCGCCGGCATACCAGGCTTTAGCAAGCCATCGCTGTCGTTTACCTTTATTTTGACGGGGTAAACAACATTTGTCCGCTCTTTTTTAGTTTGGATGGTTTTAGGGGTAAATTCGCCTTTTTTAGCAATTTCCTCAACAGTACCCTGGAATTCAGCGCTGAACCCACTTACAGTAAATGTAACGGCCTGTCCAAGTCTGACCAGGGGGAGGTCGTCGGTGGGGATGTACACTTTGATCCACATATTGCTGAGGTCGGCGATGGTTGCCACCGAAGCCCCTGTTTGAATAACCTCGCCATCTTCAATGTTTTTTGTAAGCACAGTTCCCTCAATGGGGCATGTTATCTTGGCGTCCTCCAGCAACGATTCCGATGCTTTCAGTACGGCAATGTTCCTTTCAAGCTCTACTTTGGCCGCCTCAATCTGTTCGGGTCTGCTGCCGGATAACAGGAGGCTTAGGCGTGATTGGGCCGAGTCAAGAAGATTCTTATTTAAGTTTAATTTGTATTCCAGTCCCTCTATCTCTGATTCTGAGATAACATTCTCCTCGAACAGAGCGGCGCCCCGGTCGTAATCCTTTAATGCCTTATCGTAATTGATCTGAGCAGTGCTGACACCGATTTCTGCATCCCTGATCTCCTGTTCCCTGGCTCCAGAAGTAAGATCAGCCAGCAGCGCCCTGGCCTTTTGTACGGAAAGGCTGTCTCTCTCCCTTTGAGCTACCAGGTCATTGCGGCTGATGATAGCTATAAGCTGACCTTTTTGCACCTGGTCACCTGCGGCAATATTCAGATCCTGCAGGGTGCCGGAAAGCTTTGCCCTCAATTCCACCTGGGTGGCCTCAACGGTCCCCGTGGCAACCAGTCCAGTATGAGGGTCTGGTTTAAAATAAATTGCATATCCCCAATACGCTACGGCGCAAATTATTACAACGAGAAATACGGCTGCAACCCTTTTCTTCACATGCTCACCCCACTCCAGTTAATTAGTTAAAAAATAAAGTAAACTAATGTTACTTGAATAGTTTCCATGTTCTACAATAGCATTTTTTAGTCATCTTGACAACGGATTCATGGTAAAATTTAATTCAAAATAAGGTAAGATATTTACATATAGGTAGAACAGTATCTTATCATTTTTGGAAAAGACGCCGCTAATTTTTAAATGCGCCTGCTCCTTGGAGAGGATTGGAGATATAATGGCGGCGCTGGGCAAAAAAGAAATAGAAAAGATTCTTGAGGAGCAGGGCAGGGCAGAAGTGAAATGCCATTTCTGTGGTGATATCTATGATTTCGACGCGGTAAACCTCAGAGACATTATAAATAATTCTTAAATAATGACACAAAAGACCCTACCCCTTGTGTCTAGGAAGGAAGAGCTGCATGAGCGCGAAAGAGATAGACTGCCGCGGGTTGGCCTGCCCGCAGCCGGTGATCGAGGCCAAGAAAGCCCTGGATGCGGGGACAGAGGATGCCGTTACAGTGATCGTGGACAATCTTACCGCCAGGGAAAATGTTGCCCGGTTTGCCGGGAATGCCGGCTGCAGTGTCAGGGTTGAAGAGCAGCAGGGAAGTTATCGCCTGCTTATCACCAGGCGTGCCGTAAGTACGCCGTCTATTGATTCCTCCCGGGCAGGTTCGACCCAAAGTATGGTAATGGATGGGGCTGTGTATTTTATATCCAGCAACGCCCTTGGTCAGGGTTCTCCGGATCTCGGCGAGGTGCTGATGAAAAGCCTGATGGTAACTCTTGCTCAGCAGCCTCCCAGGGCGTTACTCTTTTTGAACGCCGGTGTGTACCTGACCGTAGAGGGTTCTGATGTCCTGGAACAGCTGGAAAAAATGTCCGCGGCAGGTACGGAAATACTGGTCTGCGGTACCTGCCTCGATTACTACAAGCTCAAAGATAAATTAGCGGTTGGCGTTGTGTCCAATATGTACGAGATCAATAGCAGGTTATCAGGTCCTAACAAAGTTATTACAGTATCGTAACAGGTATATATTTTATCATATATCCGGGATTCAGCAGAAAGGTAGAGTTTATACGTCATCAACGCTGGGAGTATGCCATGCCCAAATTCACAGTGGGTTACTACCAGCTTCTGAAAACATTTCAAACAAGACGCCGGCAAGACTTGCCTTTCTTTTTCTGCGGTGACTATCTGGCCGGTTCCTGCGTGGAAGCTGCCGCGCGCTCAGGGTTAGCGGCCGCTGAAGAAGTCGCGAAATCATTCCCTTTATTATAAAAAAGTGAAATTCAAGTCTTCTAAGAGTTTGGCTAAAAATACCACTTTACCAGAACATGAGTTCGGATCTATAATTAACTCAGAACATATGTTTGGAGTGGTTTTTTTGTACTGTCCAATCCTGCTGGCCGACATGAATGCTTTCTATGCCAGTGTGCACCAGGCCATGGACCCCGAGCTTCGGGGGAAGCCGGTTATTGTCGGCGGTGACCCGGCCAAACGCCACGGCATAGTTTTGGCCGCCTCTTATGAGGCCAAGGCCCGCGGGGTGAAAACAGGCATTGGTGTATGGGATGCCAGGGACCTCTGCCCTGATGCCATCTTTCTTAAGCCCAGGCCCGCTTCCTATGTCAATTTTTCTGCCCGAATCATTCGGATCATGAAAGATTTCAGCCCCATGATCGAGCCATTTTCCATTGATGAAGCTTTCATGGATGTCTCCGGTTGCGGTAACCTCTTCGGCTCCTCTCTGGATATTGCTGCAAAATTAAAGAAGAGGATCAAAGAGGAAGTAGGAGTGCTGTGCAGTGTTGGAGTGGGCCCAAACAAACTTCTGGCCAAAATGGGCGCCGGCCTGCAGAAGCCCGACGGGCTTACGGTGCTGGACTTCCCCGATATTCCAGCCAAAATGTGGCCGCTTCCCGTGCGGAAACTTTTCGGGGTGGGGAGCCGCCTGGAGAAGAGGCTGGCTGATTTCAACATTCACACTATTGGAGAGCTTGCCTGCTACCCACTGCCGGTACTGCAGAAAAGATTCGGCCTGATGGGGCATGTCCTGCACCTATCCGCCAACGGCATAGACTACAGTCCGGTTGACCCTCATTCCCTGGAGCGGATCAAATCCATCGGCCACCAGATTACCCTTCCCAGGGATTACCGGGGTTACCCGGAGATAGAGGTAGTTATCCTGGAGTTGTGTGAAATCGTATGCAGGCGGGTGCGCTTGGGAGGATTTGCGGGGAAAACCGTAAACCTCACTTTAAAGGATAACGAATTTTTATGGATTTCCCGCGCGCGCACCATGACTTGTTACACGGCCTCTGCGGGAAATGTTTACCGGGCTGCAATGGAACTGCTGCACAAGCACTGGCCTTCCTGGAAGCCGCTCAGGATGGTGGGAGTATCATTGGGCAGGCTGGTTAAAAATGCCCCGGAGCAGATGGATTTGTTCGGGGAGGCGCAAAGAGCGCATCTCCTGAATGTCGCCTGTGACCGGATCAAGGACCGGTTCGGTGAACAGAGCATCCTGAGGGCGGTATCCCTGACCCCTGAGGGTGTGCTTCGGGATCGGAGCGGCGCGGCGGAGCATGGCTAATATTCGTGATTACTACCGGAAAAATTCCCTTTATGAAGGGCACCGCCTGATGCCGCCCGAATTGCGGGACAAGGTTACACATACCTGCTCCAGGTGTAAGTTTTTTGTAATGGTTGCAGGCCGGACCGAGGTGAGGCCCGGCTGCGCGGCGCTGATCCCGGAATACGCCGGGTTGGCCAAAAGAGTCCCTGAAAAACTGGACGCGGTTGATATTCTGAAAACAATGGGAAAAGAGGGTCTGGAGAGGGTTCTGGCAGGATGCGATCCCCGCCGCCAGGCTTGCGGACTCTTTCACCCCGGGCAAGAAAAAAAATAAATATAAGGCATATTCTAATGTAGATATGTAAACCAAGGCTTAGACAAAATACAGAGATTTTTGAAAGGAGCTGATATTTATTGACTATATTCGTTCTGGACCCGGGCCATGGCGGCATTGATCCCGGTGCGGCCGGCAGCGGCCTTCAGGAAAAAGAACTCAACCTGGATATTGCCGTCAGGATCAGGAAAGCCCTGATACCCTACCAGGTAGAAGTTTATTTAACCCGGTGCGCTGATATCGCTGTGGGGTTGTATGAAAGGGCTGCCTTTGCCAATAGAATTGCGGCAGACTATTTTCTCTCCATTCATGTTAATGCCGGAGGTGGCACAGGTTTTGAAAGCTACGTCCACCCGTTAGCAGATGAAACAACCTTGAGACTCCAGGATCTTATCCATGGCGGAATGAGGGATTTTTACCGCTGCGAGGGGTTTGCCGACCGCGGCAAAAAAACTGCGAACTTCGCTGTGCTCCGTCTGACCAGCATGCCTGCGCTGTTACTGGAAAACCTGTTTCTGGATACTCAGGCAGACGCGTTGCGCCTGGCCGACCCTTTTTTTAGGGCAGGGATAGCTGCGGCTGCTGCGGCAAGCCTGGCCTTAGCCTTTGGCCTGCCGTCTTCCGGCGCCTGGAACCCATTTTTGGAAATAGATAAACTTAAAGCGGGCGGGCTGCTCAATTCTGAGCACGAACCTCTGGACAATGTCTTCTGGGGGGAGTTAGCAGCCGTAATAAACCGCTATCGCGGCAGAAGCTCTGCATCGGATTACTGGGACCCAGGACTTGAGGTTGCGAGATTAGTAAGCGACGGCTTGGCCAACACCGATCATGACGTAGATGCGGGAGTGACCTGGGGTGAGTTTGCCATGGTTCTAAACCGGCTGCGCGGCGTAAGGGAAACCATGCCGTGGAATCCGGAAGGGGAGGTGCAAAAACTGTTGGCAGACTGTTTGATAAATTCTACCCATGACCCCATTACCATCTTAAACTGGGGAGAATTTGCAACTGTAATCAACAGGCTGGTTGAAGCATAATACTGGTTGATAAAATAAATATTAGAATAGGTGTTGTCATCCTCTCGCTGCTAAAAGACTTATTCTAAGGACCTGTTTGAAAAGGTACTATCTTCAGGTCACCGCACGCGGCCAGGTGGTCATCTTTGATAATCAGAGCCCCTCTTACCCCTTCTATTGAAGTGGCGTATTCAGCGGCTTTTTTAATGTCGTCCCTGTTTTCAACCATGTTTGCGGCAGCGGTTGCCACCGCATCAGCCAGGATTGCCGAATGAGCCACCACTACTGCGGCGTCGGCTCTGCCTAAACTAAGTGAAGGCCCCACTGTGCCGGATGAGGTGCAGATGCCCAGGGGGGTGTCCTCAGGTTTTATTTCCAGCGCGATACGGTTTGACAGGGGGGATTCTCCTGCAAAAATACCAATACTCCGGGTCCTGGTACTGCGCAGGTAGATGTCGCCGCCGTTCTCCACTACAACATCTTTGGATCGCCTGGCCAGCGCGCTGCCGACATACTGTGCGAAAGCGCCTGCTACAGCGGCCATTGGGCCTACACCCGCCAGGCGGGATACCTCAGCCATATCAACAGCCATAGGCGGCGCGCCGGGCTTTAAGGGGCAAGGCGACAGAGAATGCAAAAACGAGTTGTCCTGCCCGATATAGCGTTCAAGCAGCGTCCGCTGTTCATGAATTAGATTCTCCACCCAGTGTTTTAAATCAGTTGAGTACCTGTCCCGGCGCACACCAATACTCAGATCGGTCTGCCTGATCACAACCTGGAAGTAAACCAGGTCGTCCTGGCGGAACAACTTCCGGTAAAAACGCGTGCTGTATTCCAAATTAGAATTTGACCTCCATGGCCCTTACCGGACAAACAGTTACACAGGCCTTACATATGATACAGTTGTCACTTTCAAATTCCACTTCCATTGACGGCCTGTTGATATGCAGGGCGCCGGTAGGGCAAATGTCAGTACAGGCTCCGCAGCTGGTGCATATCTCCTGGTTCCAGGACACTTCTTCCGCCAGCGGTTGAACCCTTACCCCTTCCTGCTTTAAAAACTCAAGTCCCTGTTCGTATTTTTCCCCGGTCAGCTCCATAACCATTACGCCCTCTTTATAAGGGTCGACGCTGGCTTTGAGTATATTAAACACCAGGTCAAAATCCTTGGCCAGGTGGTAAATAACCGGTTTTGTCGAGATGTCTTTGCCAAAGCGCAGGATTATTTTTTTTGGTGACATCTATCTTCACTCTCCTTGTTTCCTAAAGATCCTTGACTTCTAATGCTTTTGCCGTGATACCGTCCTTATGTGAGGGGAGCAGCCGGACCGGTTCTGTTAGGTAGAAATCACCACTGGTGATCCATTCTTTAAGGATGTCGGCGATCATTTTAGCCCTGGGGTAACTGGAAAGCGGGGCAGTGATAACCTCCCGGCCGTTTACGGTTATCTTTCCCGATTTTAGATCGGCGTAGCTTGCGAAGCCTAAATTACCCGGTATCCTTTGACCGTAGGCCTTGCTGTAGTCAATGATGGGGGCAAACAGCTCGCGGTCTGAGACTGAGACACAGCGCATGACTTCCTCGTTTAGAATCGGGATAGGTATGCCAATACCAACTGTAAGGTTTGTACCATAACCTATAAAGCTGGTTCCAACCAGCCAGTTAGGTTTCATCTGCTTTAAATCACCAATCACAGAAAGTGTGCCGCCGGCCGGACCATAGCTCGCGCCGGACGCGTCTTTCTGAATGCCCGGGAAGTGCTGTGTGCCGTTCCAGGCAACATAACCGATACCACCTCCCAGGAAGATCCGGGTGCCGATGCCGATAGTCAGGAAATTAGGGTCGTTGAACAGCGGGCTGAGCTGCCCGGCGCTGCAGTAGTGAGCATTGCCGAGGTCAGGTTTTAAAACACCCATATAGGTGTATATGGTACGGTCGCTTAGATTGACCGCGCAGTTGTAGTTCTGGTAGGCGTTGCGGGGGTTAAAAAGCGTCGCTTCATTAATGTCGTCAAGAGTAATATATGTTTCCAGATCCTTCCTCGGATAACAGTCGGTACCGTAAGAGACGGCCTCCAGCTTTACAGGCTTGCCGGAAAGGAGGTCCTGGATAACGTGTCCTCCGCCGTAACGGAACTCACCAGGGTAATTACTGTTGCAGGGGTCATCTTCAGGCAGCTCGGTCACCCCCAGGTAGGCGTCAACAGCCGCAATACCCGAGTAGGCCGGAACACCGTTGAGCCAGACTTTCTGCATCCTGATCCTGGGCTTGGGATGACCGAAATTGAAAAAAGCTCCAGATGAACACATGGGGGCGAAAGTTCCGGTGGTAACCACATCCACCTGACGGGCAGCTTCGCTGACACCTTTTTCCTCTACCAGGGAGATTACTTCCTCCGCAGTCATTACCACGACGCTGCCGGATTTGATTTTGGCGTTGATCTCGGCATAAGTTTTTTCAATCGCCATAGTTTATTTTACCTCCTGCGTTAATAGGTGCTCTTTGCATATATTATTATTGAAGGCCCCTTCCAAACAGAAGAGGCCAGCAGAGTTTTATCAGCTATCCTCTTATCTGTCAGAAGAAAAATCTCCTGCAGGAATTAGCACCATGTTGGGCAATACTTACCTCCCAACGGTTGCCGGGTTTCATTGGGCCAGTCCCTCCACCACTCCGGATAAGAGCACTTTATTATCTTGTATTAACCTCTAGTCTACCAATTGTCCCGGCTCATGTCAACAGGCAGGTTACTTTAGTACTATATTTATTAAGTTGTTTAAAAAAAGAGGATTTTTTAAAAATAAAAAAGAATTAAAATTTTAAAAGCAGCTTGGAGCTGTGGAAGTTGTAAATGCTATTAATCATTTATGTGTTGACCACGGAGGCAGCAGGCCTGTAGAAACAGGTCTTTCCCGTGGTTTTACTGTTCAGGGGGTAAATGGCGACGTTAATGTTTAATTCAATACTTTTAGGAGGTGAATAGGCTGCATATCCCCGATGGTTTTCTAGACATTAAGACTTCAATTGGAACCTATGCTTTAAGCACATGTTTTATAGCTTACAGCATCCGCAAAATAAAGGAAGAAATGGATGAGCGGCAGATCCCAAAGATGGGCGTGCTCGCGGCCTTTATCTTTGCGGCCCAGATGATCAACTTTCCTATAGCGGGTGGCGCCTCCGGTCACCTGCTGGGGGCCGCGCTGGCCACAATTCTTCTCGGACCCTGGTGTTCAGGCCTTATCCTTATGACCGTCCTGATCATCCAGTGCTTGTTTTTCCAGGATGGCGGGCTGACAGCATTGGGGGGCAACATATTAAATATGGCCGTTATAGGAACAATTACGGCTTTCGTAGTATACCGGTTAGCCTCCCGGCTTGCCGCAGGCAGGAAAGGAAAAGCCGCCGCTATCTTTATTGCCTCCTGGACTTCTGTGGTCACTGCGTCCATTGCTGCTGCCGCAGAGCTGGCACTGTCCGGAACGGTTCCCTTTAAAATAGCTTTAGCGGCAATGGCGGGGTGGCATGCTCTTATCGGTATCGGGGAAGGACTGATAACAGCGGTAGCTGTTACCTTTGCCCTTAGTATCGGTTTTAGCTCCGTTCAGGATAAGCCAGAGGAAAATGAGGTTTCAATATGAAAAAACCTGTATTTGTTTTGCTCCTGACAGCGCTCTTAATAGCGGCACTGCTATCCCCGTTTGCTTCATCTAAACCGGATGGGCTGGACAGGGCAGCCGGAGATCTGGGCTTTCAGGTCAAAGCCAATGAGAACGGTTTGCTAGAAGCAGTTTTTCCTGATTATAAAATTTCAGGTATGCAGAATGAATTCTTCGCTACTTCTCTGGCAGGAGTTTTAGGTGTGCTGCTTACTTTCACGGCTGCATATGTTCTGGGTAAAATTGTATCAAAACGTGGTAAAAATCCTCTTTAGAAGCCATGTGCCATGCTCAGGAGAGCACGTCTCAGACCGAATTTTTTATTGTGTCAGTATGTGACGCGAGATATAGCCAGGAAATATTCTTACAGCTGTTATAGACAGGAGTCTGGTAAATGTATACGAGGATAGGAGCCAGAATAAAAAAAGCCAGAGAATATAAATATTTATCACAGTCAGAGCTTGGCGCAAAACTTGGTGTTACTGCAACGGCTATTAATTACTACGAAAAAGGAAAGCGCAAAATAGGCATTGACGATCTTTACCGCCTCGCCGCAGCTTTAAATAAGCCGTTTGAATATTTTCTATCGGACGGGATATCAAATGCAGCCAGGCGGGGAAAGCGGGCGCCCGGAAAAGAATTTGACGCTGTTTATGATTTAACCAGCATTCCTGTACTTGGATTGATTAACGCGGGCGAGCCTGCCCTGTCACAGCAAAATGTGATAGGTCACCTGCCCGTACCTCATGACTTGGCGGAGAGCGTTACATTTGCCCTCCGGGTTAAGGGGGATTCAATGGTAGGCGCGGGGATTTCAGAAGGCGATATGGTACTGATCCGCCGTCAGCCTTATGCTGATTTCAACGGGCAGATCATTTGCGCCCTGGTAGACGGTGAGAATACATTAAAGTATATCTTAAAAGACAATGAGATAATTATTTTAAGGGCTGCAAACCCGAATCACCCCGATATCGTCATAAAAAACGAAAGAGCTCTCTCGATACAGGGAGTCTTTGCCGGGGTTTTTAAACTTCCACTAAAAGCAAAACCTGTTTAAATGATATTAGCATTGCATTCGTATTCACCGGCTGTGTTTACTGCAGGTTTGGTAGGGCGGATATGAAAGTGATTATGCTGTATTTTGATTGAATGGATCGTGCCGCATGACGGGCAGCTTTTACTTTCCCCGTCTTTAAACCTAATTTCACCAATGTGTTTGCCGCAGCAGGTAACCTCGACGCTGATTATTTTACCGTTATTGAGGATATTGACACGATAGTCGCTCAGGTAGCCCTTGTTTTTATAGCTCATGACTGTCACACCCCATATATTAATCGTTAATTAAACCAAATATAGCACTATATCTATAAGGACGCAACCCCCGTATAAGCTATTAAATTAAGAAAAAGAGACCTTAAATCAAGGTCTCTTTTTAGCATTGAGCGTTTTCGTCTTCATTGGAATTAGTTTTACCGGGGCACGAGCTTTCCTCTAAATCGCAGCTCTCGCACCCGTCTTCAACCTGTGGTAGTTCCGTGTACGGGGGCTGGATACGTTCTTTCTTTTTGGAACTCATAACATACCTCCTAATTGAGTGTATACTGACCTGATTTATATTATGGCCACGGCAGGGTTTCTCTATACTCGCAAGATTAAAAATTTTATATCTGTATCCCTTTGTCATATTTATGGGTTTATAAAAGGAAAAAGTGCGGATATAACCGCACCGTTCCTTTCAACCGGCTTGCGTGTCCCGGAATTATTCCGGTTTGTTGGTCCTTACTAGAATGTTTTCCTTGAAGAAGAATGAGATCGCATAAATACCTGCCAGTCCTATTAAGGAATAAATCAACCGGCTCAAATCTGATGAAGCCCTTATGGCTTCTCCACCGAACAGGGCAGTAACCAGGTCCCACTCAAATAGACCCACCAGCAACCAGTTCAGTGCTCCAATAATAACAAGGGCTAAAGCAACGCGTGACAACCACTCCATATTTTTTTACGCCTCCTAAAGAAGAGTTTGCTAAATTTATTATGTAAAGAAATATTAAAATTTATACGAAAATATTGATATAGCTTTAGTGCGTTCATCCAGATCATTTTCATTCCTCTTTTTTAATAAACAAAAAAACACGTAATATTAACTTTATCTGTACAGGCCTGTATAAAATTAGTCAAAACTATTAAACTTATAAGTAAAGAGTTTTATTCGTTTGGAGGATGCACTAAAGCAACGTCGAAGGTATTATGTACCTGGTTTGTAAATTATACGAAATTGGGGAGAACCATGAAAAAATACCCGATTACCATATTTTTTCCATGTTATAACGAAGAACATAATATTGAAAGGGTCACGAATGAGGCATTGTCGGTAGCAAAAAATATATCTGATGACTATGAAATCATTATTATAAATGACGGCAGTAAGGACCGTACACAAGAGCTTGCAGAACGGATGGCAAGCGAGCATAGGCATGTTAAAGCAATTCACCATGAGGTGAACAAGGGCTATGGTGCGGCACTTCAAACCGGCTTTAAGAATGCCTCAAAAGAACTTGTCTTTTATACGGACGGAGATGGACAATTTAAAATTGAAGAAATAACAAAGCTTTTACCGCTCATCGAGAAATATGATATTGTTTCCGGCTACCGGATCCGGAGGCAGGATCCATTTATCCGCAAGGTAAACGCATTTATGTGGGGCACATTAGTAAATATGCTTTTCAAACTGAGAGTTTCGGATGTTGACTCTGCATTTAAGCTTTATAAAAGAAAAATATTTGATGAGATTACTTTAACGTCTCAAGGGGCGTTAATTGATACAGAGGTTCTGGCAAAAGCAAAAGCAAAGGGTTACAGCATCACTGAAGTAGGTGTCAACCACTACCCACGAGTGGCGGGAGTGCAGACCGGTGCGAAGCTGTCGGTAATAATAAAGGCTTTTAAAGAGCTGTTCAAGTTGAGGAGCAGTTTTTCCTGAGAAAAACTGAGGCATCGATCAATATATGAACTGATATTTAACAGAAACCAGGGTGAGTCCAAATGCAAAACGCAATGCAGCTATTTAAATTCGCTGCTGTTGGATGTGTAAACACATTTATTGACTGGGCAGTATATTTTTCTATTTTAAAATTATTTCCTGGCGAAAGTGTGATTTTTTATTCGGTCGCCAAAGCCTTTAGCTATTTTTGCGGGATTATCAACAGCTTTTTATTGAACCGGTCCTGGACCTTTAAAGGCGCTTCCAATGAAAATGAAGCGGGCAGGTTCATTAAATTTGTTGTTGTTAACGCGGTTGGCCTTGGAATTAACTCCACATTCATTTATATCTTTCTTAATGCAAATCTTAACCATTTTATGGCTCTCATTTTTACTACCTCCATAACATTTGTCTTTAACTTCACACTCAACAAAATGTGGGTTTTCCGCAAGGGCAAAATTGTCGCTAAGACAACCGGGGGTTAGTGGGTGTTGGCAGAGGCTCTTAAACGCGTCGGGTACATTTATATATTAAACAAACTTCTTATTGTCTTTCTGGTTTACCTGGCCAGAGATGTCCTAAGTCCTTTGCTGCCGGCGTCTGTCGATCACTACCACCACAACGTGCTGCTTGATTCGCTGGTTCACTGGGATGCAGGGTGGTTTTTGAGGATTGCGGGACAGGGCTATGATTTTGACAGCGCTCCCTTTTTCCCGATGTTCCCATTTTTAATCCGCCTTCTTACCGTCCTCACTAATGATGGTGTGGTTGCGGGATTCCTCATATCAAATATCTCCCTTTTTATTGCGTGCTGGTTTCTTTACCTCATTGTGAGGGAGGATCACGATGAGCATACAGCCATGACTACAGTTTTTATCATGCTTTTTTTCCCCACCGCGATTTTTTTATCCAGCATTTATTCTGAATCCCCTTTCCTTGCCTTTATCCTCGGGACGTTTTACTTTGCCAGGAAAAAGAACTGGATTTTTGCAATTGCTTTGGGTATATGCGCCACCCTGACAAGAAACCTCGGCGTGGTTGTTTTTTTCTCTCTCCTTTATTACCAGTATAAAGACAACGGCTATAAAATTGACATAAGGAAGTCACTCCCGTTGCTTCTTATACCCGCTTCAATATTAATTTTCATGGCGCTCCTGTGGAAGTTTACGGGTGACCCTCTGGCTTTTGCGAACTCACTGAACAGAGAATACTGGGGTTTCCGTCATTTTAAATACCCTGGGGCAGGCCAATTATTAAACCTGTCAGTATTTTATATGAACAGCAATTTTTACAGCCTTTTTGAATCCGGCATGGCATTTTTGTTTCTCTTTTTGGTAATCAGAGCTTTTAAGTATGTGGAAGACAAGGCCCTTTTAATTTTTCTGGTGCTGGGATTTTTAATCCCGTTCTCCTCAGTTGTAGATAATAAGCCGCTGGGTATGCCCAGGTACATTATTGTCCTTTTTCCGGGGTATATCGCGCTGGCCCGTATGCTGTATAAAAACAACATAGTCGTGGTCTATTCGATTATCTCCGTGTTTGTATTTTCGGTAATAAGTGTATTATTCGTCGCGGGCCGCTGGATAAGTTAAGAGGCCAGAAATTTTTCTTAAATTGCCGGTTGAAACGATTTATCTTGTGAGTACTCTTGCCTGTGAAGTATAATATTGTTAAAAGGAGGGATAATTATGAGTGATAATAAAGAATTGAAAATGACTTTGAGAAAAGGCGAGTGCCCGTATTGCAGGCAATCCCGGGTAGAGTTGAAAGGGGAGCGCTGGCAGCAAACAGATGATGATAAAGCGCCATGGTATTCTAGGTATCTTTGCCTGGACTGTGGAGAGAGGTATATTTTAATCGAAAATAATTAAAATTTTAAGATAAAGCAGGCCTGCTGAACCCGGAAAGGGTGACGCAAGGCCTGTTTTATTTGTTATTAAAAAGCAGCAGAAAACCAGTTGTATCAGTTGTTTGGAACATCCGGTTGTTCTAATATTTTCGCAATGCTCCGGAGAGAGTTGGCCATATCCTTGGCATAAAAAATAAACGGAAGGGTAATTACGACAGAGGCAATTGCCATCATGGTCATGTCGGAACTGGATATATCCTTCTTCAGCATTGGTGCACCTCCCTTTTAAAATAGTGTTATCTGTTTTATCGATAAAAAACCGTGTAGATATTGTTATCAGATCCAAACTTGACCGGTAAAGAGGCATAAGCTATGTAACCGGGTCTGATTTATCCACATAAAATGTATCGTTCAATAAAAAATGGAAGGGATCAATTTATGAATACGTATCTTAACGCTATCGCCGCGCTGGGTGACGGTAACCTGCACCCGGGCGGGTTTTCGCAAACACTAAAAATGTTGAGCAGGCTGTCTATCACAAATGATGATATCGTCCTGGATATTGGCTGCGGTACCGGAAGAACGGCCTGCCACATTGCAAAAACATACGGGGCGCACGTCTTTGGCCTGGATTACTCTAAAAAGATGCTGGCGAAGGCAAAGACCAGGGCGTCCCGGGAAGGATTAGACGTTCATTTTGTACAGGGTGACGCCTTGGATATGCCCTTTAAGGACGAAGTGGCAGACCTTATCGTGGTTGAATCACTGCTGATATTCTTACCGGCGCACAAGGTTTTGAAAGAATGCTTCAGGGTTCTGAAAAAAAGAGGGATACTGGTAAGTGTTGAAATGCTGGCAGGAGGTTCTCTGCCTCGAGAATCAGTACAACAGTTTAAAGTGGTATGCGGGGTTTCCGGTATACCTTCTTTCGGCGAATGGATTGAGCAGTTCGAAATGGCGGGTTTTACCAGCGTTATAGCGCAACAAAGTAAATTCCCCGGGCTTTTGGATAACATCAAAGAAATATTATATATTGACCCTTATAAATCTATTTTAAATGAACTGTCAGCGGAGCATGAAATGTCTAATTTGCTCCAGCAGTACAAGGGATTGATTTATAAAAACCGCCAGAATCTCGGATACGGCACTTTTATTATGCGAAAAGGCAAATAGAGCACATGTGATTGGCAGGCCTTGATCGCCTTGCCTTGACTTTCAACAATGAAAACGTTAAAATTATCATTGCGCAAGGATGTTTTATCGGGGCGTAGCTCAGTTTGGCTAGAGCGCTACCTTGGGGTGGTAGAGGTCGCACGTTCAAGTCGTGTCGCTCCGACCAGTTATTTAACCCGCAACCCGGATGTTTAGGGCTGGCGGGTTTTTACATTAAAGAGTAAATTTAATTTTGGAAAGTACTTCGGATTAGGATTATGTCATTTTTCTGTTGTGCTATGGCTAATGATTATTTAATATTAACCAGGAATATTGTGAAGTATTCTTTACTTCAGTGAATTCACCGCTGATTATTTCTAATGAGCTTTTGAACCTCAGTTATAAGCAGGAAAATAATTTTTGGTAGTTTGCTTTTAACAGCAAACGTTAACCCCTCTCCAAAACCTAACTTCTCCGGTTCTACACCATAAATGGTAACAACTTCAGGCAAGCCTGCAACGTTTCTAGCCAGTTTAACAACTCCAGGTAGTGACATGCTGTGTGCGCCCCGCTCGGGTAAATACTCAACATCCTCAATATCCAGTCGATAAACATATCCCGCATGGCCCCCCGCCTGTAAAGCATCTACGGCAATTATATGCTTGGCCTGACTGATCTCCTGAAGGTAATGGAAGACTGAAGTTCCTACCTCTAGGATCTGCACCTCAGGAGGCCACTCCAGTTTTTTTAATTCCTCCGCCACAAAGACGCCAATCCCGTCATCACCCATAAGAGGGTTACCCAGTCCCAGGATCAGGATTTTACCAGTTGGATTTTCACTAGTTTTATTCATAGTACATATATATAAAGAAAAAGAAAAATAAGGTAATAATATTTATGAAAAAAGAAGACTTTGTTAAACGCTGTCAGGAGTTGGCCGTTGGACCTCAGTTCAATCTTTCTGAATATGTAATTTCCGAAGCAAAGAAACATAGAGGAAGTAAATTTAGAAAACTGCCGGTAATTTGGCTTGAAACAAGCGACAGCGGCGACAATAATATAGCATTTATGAACACCACCTATCCTTACCTGGGGCAGGTTTTTACAGACTTAATTGACCTTCTGTACAGTAATACCTTTATGGCAGCCCAGGGCAAGGATGCCCTTAATATCCTGGAATATGCTGCTGCCAGGCTCAGGGGCAAGTTTACACTGGTGGTGGAAGGCGCTGTCCCTCTAAAGGACAACGGGCTATATACAATAATTGCCCGTACTGAGGATCGCAACCTTACCGCTCTGGAGGCAGTCATGTGGTTAGGCCCACTGGCCGAGTATGTCGTAGCTGTGGGAACCTGCGCCAGCTTTGGCGGAGTCTCAGCCGCCAGGCCTAATATTACCGGCAGTGTAGGTGTTCGAAATGTTTTAAATAGAGAAGTTATTAATGTGAGCGGGTGTCCCATAAACCCAGACTGGTTCGTGGGGACACTGGCTCACCTTCTGATGTACGGCAAGCCGGAACTAGACAGTTTTGGGCGCCCGGCCCTCTTCTATGGTTTTACCGTGCACCGCCATTGCCAGCGGCGGTCCTATTTTGACCAGGGTCAATTTGCGGAAAAGCTGGGCGATATAGAATGCATGTTTTCGCAAGGCTGTGTAGGGCCCAAAACTGGGGCAGATTGCCCATACCGCCAATGGATTAACCATGTAAACTGGCCGGTTAAGGCTAATACTCCCTGCATAGGTTGTACCAATGAAGACTTCCCGGACGGTTCATCACCTTTTTTTACTCCCCTGCCGGAAAAAAACATGGAAGAAGAACAATCTAATTCCCCTGCGCCAGAAGGTGAAAAAGATGAGTAAAAAGAGAATAATGTTCAGTCCGGTTACAAGATTAAGTGGTTTGTTATCGGTAGAGGTAGTGATGGACAGGAATATAGTGTCAGTAGCCAACGCCAGTGGAACCATGTACAGGGGTATTGAGCACGTCATGAAAGGAAGGCATATAACTGATGCAGTATACATGACCCAGAGGGTATGCGGCATTTGCTCACTGGCACACGGCGCGGTTGCCAGTTACCTGCTGGATGAGCTCTATGATCATGAACTGTCCGACAATGCCCAATATTTACGGAATATAATGCTGGCGGCAGATATCTTGCAAAACCATATCCGGCACTTTTACTTTTTTAGCTTGCCTGACTATGTTAAGATGCCGGTTCAGCCGCCATTCGAGGGGCAGAATTTAAAAGATGCTCGTCTGGCGCCTCAGGACAACACCCGCCTGGTAGAGCATTATTTTCGATCTGTGGTGGCTTCCCAGGAATGCCACCAGTTGCTGACAGTTTTCGGCGGCAAGGCGCCGAATCAGCACAGCTTTGTTCACGGGGGAGTAGCGGTTGCGCCAACTGCCGATAAGGTAAACCAGGCCCTGTCTTTGATAGAGAGTGTGCACGGCTTTGTTAAAGAGTATCTCGTACCTGACACCGAGTTAATTTCCCGTGTCTACAACGATTACTTCAAGATAGGGCGGACACCAGCGAGCCTGTTGTCTTTTGGCATGTTTCGCTTTGGCAGCAAAAACCAGTTGAGCCTCTGGCGGGGCGGTGTTCTAACGAGGAATCAAATCAGCGCGCCTGATATCAGGTTAATTAGTGAAGATGTTACTAATGCCTGGTACCTACCGGTAGATGGTGAAGTCCTGCCTGCCCCACATAAGACCGGGGCTTATACCTATATAAAATCTGTCCATTACGCCGGTCAGCCCTTTGAAATGGGCCCTCTGGCCAGGATGATCATAAACGGTTTTTACCATGGGGGAACTTCAACAATGGACCGCATTAAAGCCCGTTCCCTGGAAACCTTGCTTATTACCGAATTAGTCATGGAGTGGCTGAGGAAATTAGTTCCCGGTCCGCCGCCTATCCAGCAAAAACAGAAACCGTTGAAAGAACAGGCCGTGGTTGCCACAGATATTATGCGGGGTTCACTTCTGCACAGTGTACGAGTAAAGGATGAACAGGTAGAGGAATACAAAATTATTACTCCCACCAACTGGAACTTTTCGCCCAAGGATAAAAACGGGCAACTGGGACCGGTCGAATATGCCCTGACCGGTACGGTTATTCCAAACCCGGATTTATTTTTAAACACAATCTTGGGCCGGATCATCCGCTCCTTTGACCCCTGCATAAACTGCGGCGCCCATGTGTTAAATGCAAAAGGAGATGTGACCGGTAAAATAGTTTTTTGAGGTCAAAGCATGCATGAATTATCTCTAATACATGGGCTATTGGAACTTATTACAGCCAGTGCCAAAGTCCACGATATTAAACAAGTATCCTTAATCAGGCTGGTTGTTGGAGAGTATTATGGAGCATTGCCTGAAGCGCTGAATTTCGCCTTTGAAGCCGTTACCCGGGATACTATCTGCGAGGGGGCGGTTTTGGAGTTGGTGGCAACTGCGGGAAGAGAGCTATATGTGGACTACTATGAAGGGGACTGATAGAAGAATGGTGGTGATCCTTTGAAAGTAATACTGGCAAAATCAATATTGAAAGCTAATGATGATGTAGCGAAGCGAAACAGAGAGACGCTGGACCGGTGCAAGGTCAAAGCTGTCAACCTTATTAGCTCGCCCGGCGCCGGCAAAACAACCCTGCTGGAAAAGGTGCTGGAATTGTGTAAAGGTAAAGCGGCTGTGGGAGTTATAGAGGGGGATATCGCCACTACCCGGGATGCGGAAAGAATTGCGGCAAAGAGTGTGCCGGTTGTCCAGATCAATACCCAGGGCGCCTGCCACCTGGATGCCAGGATGGTTGAAAAGGCACTTCTGGAACTGCCGCTGGAACAATTGGACCTGGTGGTAATAGAAAATGTGGGCAACCTGGTTTGCCCGGCCTCCTTTGACCTGGGAGATCATGAGAAGATTGCCCTTTTAAGTGTCACTGAAGGAGATGACAAGGCTGCAAAATATCCCCGGGTTTTTGACGCTGCAACAGCAGTGATCATTACCAAAGCAGACTTGCTTCCATATACTGACTTTGACCTTGATTCTTGTGTTAAGGAACTTCTGCAAATAAAGCCACAGCTTAAGGTATTTGTTACCTCAGCTAAGGCAGGATCAGGGCTGGTTGAACTGGTTAACTGGCTGCAGGCCAGATAAGATTTAGATAGTGGAGGGTTAAGAAATGTGCCTGGCAGTACCGGGGCGGGTAATTAAAGTTAATATCGGGGAACCCTGGGCAGTTGTCGAGGCCTTTGGCGTAAAGCAAAAGGTCGGTATTCACCTGGTTGGTGAGGTGGCTGAGGGTGATTTTTTGATGATCCATGCCGGTTACGCCATCGAAAAAGTGAATGTACAGGCGGCTCAAGAGCAAATACGCTTCTGGGAGGAACTTTTGCTTAGTGGCAATTAAACCTTTGAACAACCCGGAACTGGCAAAGCAACTGGCAAGGCAGGTTATCTCACTGGGACAGGGACTTTCGGAACTGCTTGGCAGGCCGCCGGTATTGATGGAAGTCTGCGGAACACATACCGAAGCAATTTCTAGTTGCGGAATACGAAGTTTATTAAAGGGCGCGCTGGAACTTCGAAGCGGCCCCGGATGCCCGGTTTGTGTAACGGCACAGGAAGATATAGATCTTATGCTTGCTCTCGCTCACATACCAGGAGTAATTGCAGCGGTATTTGGAGATATGATGAGGGTGCCCGGAAGTTTTTCTAATTTAGAGC
>DFAP01000031.1 GCA_002365855.1 Pelotomaculum sp. UBA3103
CTATACCAGTGTCTACCTGGCCTCCTTGTACGGAATTGATCCTGGCCCTGTCAAAGTAATCGACTATCTCAAAAAGGAGCTTCACAGTGGTGAGACTGTTTGCGGATTACCACACCCATACAACGTATAGCGACGGGCGGGGCACTTTGGCTGAAAACATCGAAGCGGCTGCTGCCCGGGGCCTGCAAGCGGTCGGTATAACTGATCACGGCCCCAAAGGCATTGGCATCGGAGTTGCAGCCCCGGAGACTTTTTTGGCCATTAAAGAGGAGGCGGCAAGGATAGCGCTCCGGTTTCCGGAAATGAGAGTGCTGGTAGGCGCCGAAACATCTGTAATCAGCCGGGATGGCCGCCTTGACCTGCCTGAAGCGGTGATTAACAAGCTGGATCTTCTTATTGCCGGGCTGCACCCCTATTATATACCTGAAAAACTTGGCGATGCCGTGCACTACACCCTGCCCAACCTGTTCGTCAGGGCCAGGCGCAGCGTCTGGGAAAAAATGAGGAACACCAACACCAAGGCCCTGATAGGATCGATATCCAGCTACGACGTCGATATCATCAGCCACCCAAATTTAATGATGCCGGTAGATGCAGACGAACTGGCCTCAGTTTGCGCCGGCTGTGAAACTGCGCTTGAAGTAAACACCGGGCACAATTATAATAAAGAAGAAATCGTCCGCGCCGCTGCCCGGAAAGGGGCCATGCTAGCCATTAACAGCGATGCTCATTATCCCCACAGGGTGGGTGATCTTGCCTCGGGCGCTGAACTGGTGGAACGACTCCGGTTCCCCGCAGAGATGGTTATAAACGCATCGCTAAATTAAGAGTGGACAAGGGTTCGGTTTTTAGAGGGGGTTGATTAAGATCACGCCAAAGCTCGTTATTGTCACCGGCCTGTCAGGCGCTGGTAAAACCCAGGCGTTGCGTAGCCTGGAAGATCTAGGATTCTTCTGCGTGGACAACCTGCCTCCCGCACTAATACCCAAATTCGCAGAATTATGTGCACAAGCAGCCAGTATAATTAATAAGATAGCACTGGTAGTGGATATTAGGGGTGGTGAGTTTTTTAACACCCTTTTTGAAGTGCTTTCCGAGCTGGACGACCAGGGAATCGGGCATGAAATCCTGTTCCTGGAAGCTTCGGATGAAACCCTGGTGCGCCGTTTTAAAGAGTCCAGGCGGCGCCACCCTCTCAGCGCGCACGGCGAGGTCCTGGACGCAATTCAACAGGAGCGCAGCCTTTTGCAGGAACTGAGAGGCGGGGCGAATAAGATCATTGATACCTCTGATAAGGCGGTAAAGGATTTGAAAGAAGAAATAACCTCGATATTTGCGGACACTGCCAGCGCCACAGGGCTGCATGTCACGCTGATCTCATTTGGCTACAAATATGGGATACCCCTTGATTCAGACCTGGTCATCGATGTGCGATTTCTTCCCAATCCATATTACCAGCCTTCCCTGCGGCCTCATACCGGAAATGACCCCGTAGTGCGGGACTTCGTGTTTAAATCTTCCACCACGGGGGAGTTTATGGATAAGTTTGTTAGTTTTGTTGAATTCCTTATTCCGCAGTACGTTAATGAGGGTAAAACGGCCCTGATGGTCGCTATCGGCTGCACGGGTGGTCTGCACCGTTCAGTCGCTCTGGCCAACCGGATTGCTGAAATTCTGAGCAGCAGGGAGTATCGCGTATCGGTCCGGCACAGAGACATAAACAGGGCATAGGGGTTGAAAAATTGGGCATTCTTAAATGGTTCTACCCGGGAATGCGTGTCAAGAGGTGGCTGCTTCTCGCCCTAACCGGTTTTTTACTGGCCTCGCTCGGCGTTGACCTCCTGATGGGGGGCAGGCTGCTGGGTGATTTCGCTCGTTCAATTCACCGCCTGGAGTACTGGCTTTTCGGGGCGGAGTACCAGAGGGCGGCCGGTATTTTCTTTATTGTATCCGGGCTGCTGGTCCTGGCTTTCGGTCTGATTAAAGCCTTTCACTCCATTGCCGGGGTGCTGGCGCCGGAACAGGAGGGACGGGTGGCTGAAATAATTTTTACCAGGCGCAGCCTTCAGCGCGGCCCAAAAATTGTGGTGATTGGCGGCGGCACCGGCCTTTCAGTCCTCCTGCGGGGCCTGAAGAAGTATACCAGCAACCTCACAGCCATTGTTACAGTTGCAGATGACGGGGGCAGTTCCGGGCGCCTCAGAGGTGACCAGGGTATGCTTCCGCCGGGCGACATCCGGAACTGCCTCGTAGCGCTGGCCGACAAAGAGCCTTTGATGGAAGGACTGCTTCAACATCGCTTTAAAAACGGAGAACTGGCAGGGCATAGTACAGGCAACCTGCTGCTGGCGGCGCTGACCGAGATGACCGGCAGCTTTGACCAGGCTGTCAGGAGTTTGAGCAAGGTTTTGGCCATTCGCGGCCAGGTACTGCCGGCGACCCTGACCGATGTAAACCTCTGCGCTGAACTATCCGACGGCACGGTTGTACAGGGAGAATCCAAGATATCCCGCAGCCCGGTGAGGATTAAGAAACTCTTTCTCAAACCGTTCCGCTGCCTGCCACTTCCTGGGACGCTGGCGGCAATCAGTGATGCCGACGCGGTTGTTCTTGGGCCGGGCAGCCTTTATACCAGCATTATTCCCAACCTGCTGGTGAAAGGTATACCGGAAGCGTTGTCCAGGACCTCAGCCATAAAAATATATGTTTGCAACGTGATGACCCAGCCTGGAGAAACCGGGGGGTACACAGCTTCTTCCCACCTGAGCGCCATCACCGCCCATGCCGGCAAATTTCTGGATTATGCCGTGCTGAACACAGGCCATGTGCCGCTGAGGCTGCGTGCACGTTACCGGCAGGAAGGAGCCGAACCGGTGTCGCCTGATCTGGACAAAGTTGAAAAAATGGGTGTTCAGGCGGTCGGTGAGAATTTGGTCCACCGCACGGACGTTGTGCGGCACCACCCCGACAGGCTGGCCCAGGTAATTCTCCGCCTGGTTTTTGATTCCAAAGGGCAGCACGAAAAGGTAAAATATTTAGGTGCACTGCAAAAAAGAGAACAGGAGAGTGAGATCACCGAAGCCAGGTGAAGTGCTTGATCTAAATAGTTTTGTCAAGAATATGCGCGGGTAATCCCGCTGTTTTTTTTGTGGTATAATATATGCCAAAAGAAAGAGGGGAGCGGTTTTGTCCTTTTCGGCTGTAACCAAAAACGAACTGGCGCGGATTGTGGATCAGCGTTCGTGCTGCCGCCTGGCTGAACTGGCCGCTCTCATCAAAATGGGCGGAAGCATCCAGATTAGCAGTGGCCGGCAGGTGTCTCTGAACATCGTTAACGAAAACGCCGCAGTTGCCAGAAAAATATTTTCCCTGGTAAAAGACGTTTTCGGCCTTCAGACCCAGGTACTTGTCCAGCGAAAAACACGGCTTAGAAAAAACAATGTATATCAGGTCCGCATTCCCCCCCAGAAAAGGATGAAAGAGATTCTGGACTGCCTGGGCATGGTGGACCAGACCGGTCATCTGGGGCAGGCGGCACCCGATGATTTGCTGCGCTCTGACTGCTGCCGGCGCGCTTACCTCAGGGGAGTGTTTCTGGGCGGTGGCTCGGTAAACACCCCGGAAGGGACTTATCATCTTGAAGTTGTTACCACCAACGAAAAATTTGCCCTCGCCATTCGCAAGCTGATGAAAAAATTCCACCTGGCCGCCGGAGTGAGCCAGCGGAAAAACTGGCACGTTGTTTACCTGAAGGAGAGTGAGCAGATTATCAGTTTCTTGAATATCCTGGGGGCTCACTCCGCCCTGCTCAACTTTGAAAACGCCAGGATTTATAAAGATATGCGCAACCAGGTAAACCGCCTGGTCAACTGCGAGACGTCCAATTTGAACAAGACTGTAAACGCCGCCGTGCGCCAGATCGAGAATATCAAGCTGATCAGGGACACACTCGGGCTGGATCAGATTCCGAAACAATTGAGAGAAATCGCGGAAATCCGGGTCAAATACCCCGACGCCAGCCTGAAAGAGCTGGGGGATTTTACAGAGCCCCGCCTGGGTAAATCCGGGGTTAACCACCGCATGCGCAGGATTGAAGAAATTGCAGAAATCATCCGGAGTAAAAAACCATGAGAAGGATTGAAAAGCTGCCCTCGCCCGGGAACATGAACTCAATGCGCTATTCGTTCAAGCTGGTCAGCCTCCCCAGGGTGGCTTTTAATTTCTTCGTGATCAGCATCTGCCGCTACCTCCCTTTTTTCGGGCTGAAAAATTTCCTGTACCGCCGCCTTCTGGGCATCCGGATAGGCAAAGGTGTTTCTGTGGGCCTGATGGCCATGTTCGATTTATTTTTTCCACAGCTAATATCAATAGGGGACGACAGCGTCATAGGTTACAACGCCACGATCCTGACTCATGAATTTATGGTGCGCGAGTACAGCAGGGGGCAGGTGGAGATAGGCTCAGGGGTGCTGATCGGCTCAAATGTCACGATCCTGCCTGGCGTAAGCATCGGAGACGGCGCCATGGTGGGCGCTGGCTCCCTGGTCAACCGTGATATTCCCCCGGGCGCGCTTGCGGCCGGAGTGCCGGCCAGGGTCAGACGCCGGGCTGCCGGCGCCGTTAAAGAAGAAAGCCCGCCCACTTGAACACCGGATCCAATCATTTTAGACGATGGTATTAAATAATTTGCAGGAAGGTAACATTCCTTGGATCTATTAATAAGAATCTGGCGGGACTTCTGGCGCGACCCCTGGCAGCTGCGATTTACACTGCCCCTGATAGTGGTAAACGGGCTCGGGTCCCTGTATGGCTACTACTGGTATCACGAGCAGCTGGCGGCCAGCCCGGTTTATTTATGGACATTTGTTGCTGACAGCCCATTCGCCACCACGCTTTTAACCCTGGCGCTGCTACTCCGGGGGGGTGGGGTGTGGGTCCTGCTGTTTCAAACGGTTGCCTTTACAGCGGCTGTCAAATACGGGATTTGGGCCATCGTGATCATCACTCAGTACTGGTTCGGGGGCGGGCCCGTGGAAATTATGGTAGCTGCTCTCTGGCTTTCCCACCTGGGCATGGCGGTTGAAGGGGCAATCTTCCTCAAAAACCTGCGCCCCGGGCTTGCCATTGCCGCATTTACCGGTTTGTGGATGCTTCTCAACGACCTGATGGACTACAGCATCGGGATTCACCCCTATCTTTACACAGCAGGGCAGAAATTTCTGGCGGCGTCGGCCGCGCTGGCGCTGACTATAATTATCGCGGGCAGCCTGTGCCTGCGGGAGCTGCGCCGTACTACAAGAAGAGCTCAAAACTAGACCAGGATAATTTTTATGGCAGGGTATGAAATAATTGCCTGCCGAATATTCCGTTATAAACGTTTGAAAGGCAGGAAAAAGAGCGAACTTTGGAGAAATATTAAACAAGAAACGTCCCTGAACACCAACGGAGGAAGCGCGTAATGCGAATGGGCTACGGGTTGCAAGTGGGACAAACACAAAAGTTAATCATGACCCCCGAATTGCGCCAGGCCATTACCGTGTTGCAGCTATCTTCCCTGGAGCTTTCCCAATATTTAGAGCAACAGCTTCTTGAAAATCCTCTGCTGGAACTGCGGGAGGACGAGGCGGACAGGACGGCGGAGTACGATAAAAAGGATGCCCCCGCTGAGACCGAAGCAGAAAAGCTGGAAAACGATCTCGATTGGGAAGAGTATTTCCAGGACGGCAGCGACCTGGGATTATACCGCCAGGAAAGGCTGCAGACAGGGCAGGAATACGGTTATGAACTGTACCTGTCTCATACGGCCACGCTTTGCGAGCACCTCCTGTCCCAGTTGTGTATCAGTGCCTGCAGTCACCGGGAAAGGCTGATTGGAGAATACCTGATCGGCAATATCGACGAAAAAGGCTACCTGGGGGTTTCCCTGCAAGAGGTGGCGCTTCGGCTGAAGGTTGAAGTTGCAGAGGCTGAGGCAGCCCTGAAGATGATTCAGAACTTTGACCCGCCCGGGGTTGGAGCCAGGAACCTTGAGGAGTGCCTCCTGATCCAGGTAGATCAACTCGGTTGCAGGGACAAAACTGTCATAAGAATAATTACAAATTATCTTGAGGACCTTGCGGATGGAAAGATAAACAGGATCGCGCAGGAACTTGGCGAAACAGTCATGGAGGTTCAGAAAGCGACAGATCTGATCAAAACCCTCGAACCCAAGCCAGGACGCAATTTTTCTCACCCGAACGACATTCGCTACATCATTCCTGACGTCGTTTTGGAAAAGGTTGAGGGAGAGTATATTATCCTGGTCAACGATACTAACGTGCCCCGGCTGATCATCAATTCCACCTACCGCTCCGTATTGTCCAAGGACTTTAACTGCGACTCCAGGACCCGACGCTTTGTGGAAAGCAAGCTGAATGCCGCAGCCTGGCTGATCAGGAGCATCGAGCAGAGACGCCTGACCCTGTACAAGGTAGCCAGCTGTCTGGTTGAGCTGCAGAGAGATTTCCTGGACCGCGGCGTCAAACATTTAAAGCCGCTAAATCTCAAGAAAGTTGCAGAAAAAGTTGGCCTGCACGAGTCCACGGTCAGCAGGGCAACCTCTAATAAATATATTCAAACCCCTCAGGGTCTCTTTGAAATGAAATATTTCTTCTGCACCGGCCTGAGCAACGCTTCCGGAACAGCCACCTCCGCTGAGTGCATAAAAAAAATGCTCCAGGAAATTGTGGCCGGGGAGAACAGCACAAGGCCCATCAATGACCAGATCATTTCTGAGACGTTCAGGCAGAAAGGAATCACTATTTCCAGGCGAACAGTCGCTAAATACCGGGATCAACTGGGCATACCGGCCATAGGGAAGAGAAAAAGGTATTAGAAGAATTAAAATAATCTCAAATAGATTTCGGGGCTGACGGCGTTAATAACAGGTACCCCGGAATTTCTGTCATAAAGTGACTTTATCTCTGAAGGAACTTGCCGGGCTGGTGGAGAATAGGTATGTACCTTTTTTATAAAAAATGATCAATAAGATATACTAATGAAGGGAGCGGTTGTGCTAATGGTTTGGAAAATAGGGATTAACGGACTGGGGAGGATCGGCCGCGATATTTTAAGGATTGCGCTTAAGCGACCGGATATCGAAGTCGTGGCGGTAAACCACAAGTCCAGGCGGATCCCGGTGACAGAAACATATGCCCAATCTGTTGCGCACATGATCAAATACGACTCCATTTACGGCACTTATAACGCCGATGTTCAGTCCAAAAAGGACGCCATTCTGGTTGACGGACATGAGATCAGGATCCTGGCGGAAGGTGACCCGGCTTTGCTCCCCTGGAAAGAACTCGGCGCTGATTTTGTGATTGAATCCACGGGCAGATTTAACAACCCCGAAGAAGCGGCAAAGCACCTCCAGGCAGGCGCGAAGAAAGTAATATTAAGCGCGCCCGCCAGGGGTGGTGACTGCCTTACAGTGGTAATGGGAGTTAACGAGGAAAACTACGACCCGGCCGTACACCATGTTGTTTCAAACGCGTCCTGCACTACCAACTGCCTGGCGCCGGTCGCCAAGGTCCTGAATGACAGCTTTGGCATCGTCAAAGGGCTTATGACCACCGTTCACGCCTACACCAACGACCAGCAGCTTCTTGATATGCCTCACCGGGATATGAGGCGGGCGAGAGCAGCCAATCTGTCCATCATCCCTACCACAACAGGCGCGGCCAAGGCTGTGGGGCTGGTGCTGCCTGAGCTGAAGGGCAGGATTAGCGGTTTCTCCATGCGGGTTCCCGTTCCCACTGTTTCGGTAGTGGACCTGGTGGCAGAACTGGCAAGACCTGCTTCCCGGGATGAAATAAACGGAGCCTTAAAAGAAGCCGCTGAGGGGTATTTAAAAGGAATCATTGAATACTGTGAGCTTCCCCTTGTTTCGGCGGATTTCAAAGGGAACACTCACTCGGGCATAGTTGACGCTCTATCCACCATGGTTGTTGAAGGAAACATGGCCAAGGTGGTAATCTGGTATGACAATGAGTGGGGCTATTCGGAGCGGGTTCTGGACCTTCTCGCATACATGGCGTCAAAGGGGTATTAGGTCATCGATGTTTAGTTTGAAGATAAATTTAGGTACTGTTAAGTAATACGGATAAATGACCAGAGCGCTGTAACAAGCCAGCAAGTTCCGGGCAGGTCGGGATGAGCTCGTTGAAAACCCGCCAGAACGTCCCGCAGGCGGGGACGAGTTGGCGGGTTTTTATGGCTTTTACAGGGATGCCGGAGTTAGGAGGTGTTGTAACGTTGGCTAAGCAGACGATAAGGGATGTTGATGTGGCCGGAAAGCGGGTGCTGGTACGGGTTGATTTTAACGTCCCCCTGGACAAAAACGGAAAGGTAGCGGACGATACCAGGATTACGGCGGCGCTTCCAACAATCAAGTATCTTATCGAACAAAAGGCAAAAGTTATTTTGGTTTCACACCTGGGACGTCCCAAGGGGCAAGAGGAAGGAAAATACAGAATGGACCCGGTTGCTGACCGCCTGTCAGAGTTGCTGGACAGGGAGGTCGCAAAAGCGGACGATTCCGTTGGCGATGACGCCCGGGAAGCTGTTGAGCAGATGCAGGAAGGCGATGTAGTCCTTCTGGAAAATGTGCGTTTCCACCCTGAGGAAGAGAAGAATGACGAAAGGTTTGCAGGACGGCTGGCAGAACTGGCTGATATTTTTGTAAACGACGCTTTTGGAACTGCGCACCGCGCTCATGCTTCCACCGAGGGTGTGGCGGATTACCTGCCGGCGGTGGCAGGCTTTTTAATGGAAAAGGAACTGGACATTTTGGGCAGACTTCTAACCTTCCCGGAGAAGCCCTTCGCGGCGGTTATCGGCGGGGCTAAGGTTTCCGACAAAATAGCCGTGATCTCCAACCTCCTGGGAAAAGTGGACACGATGATCATAGGCGGGGGTATGGCTAATACCTTTTTAAAGGCGCAGGGGCATAACGTCGGAAAATCACTCCTGGAAACAGATAAAATTGAGCAGGCTAAGCTCTTAATGGCTGAAGCAAAAAACAAGGGGGTTAAGCTGCTCCTGCCCGTGGATGTGGTAGTGGCGCCGGGTGCGGCGCCGGATGCTGAACAAAAAATAGTCAGCGTCGACCAGATCCCCGGTGATTGGATGGCCCTCGATATTGGCCCGGAAACAACGGCGATTTTTGTACAGTCATTGAAAAATGCCAAGGCCATCGTTTGGAACGGCCCCATGGGAGTTTTTGAAATGGAACCGTTCGCGAAAGGAACCGAGGCCATCGCCCAGGCGCTGGCCGGCAGCAGCGCCACCACTGTCATCGGCGGTGGTGATTCAGTTGCCGCTGTAAATAAACTGGGGGTTTCCGACAGGATCACTCACATTTCGACCGGCGGCGGGGCGTCGCTTGAGTTCTTGGAAGGGATCAAACTGCCTGGCGTGGAGGCGCTTCTGGATAAATAAAGCATGCAATGTGTGGCTCCGGTCCGTGGCCAGAGGATATCATCTGCTCACGGGCCCGGAGCTGAAAGACAAAAGGGGGCGGTAAGGATGATCAAGCCGCGCAAGCCCATCGTCGCTGGGAACTGGAAGATGTTTAAAACCATTCCCGAGGCGGTGGCTTTTGTGCTTGAGATTAAAAAAACTACGGCCGGATATAATCAAGTCGAGGTGGCGGTATGCCCGCCTTTTACCGCGCTTGCTCCAGTAGCGGAAGCCCTGCGCGGCTCGGGTATCGCAACCGGCGCCCAGGATGTATACTGGGAGGATAAAGGAGCTTTTACCGGTGAAATCTCACCGGCGATGCTCAAAGATGCAGGGTGCAGCCTGGTAATCATCGGCCATTCTGAACGCAGGCAGTATTTCGGAGAAACTAACGGGAACGTGAACCGCAAGGTCCATGCCGTTTTATCGTACGGCCTCACCCCAATCGTGTGTGTAGGCGAAACCCTGGAGCAAAGGGAGTCCGGCATTACAGAAGAGGTAGTGCGTGTCCAGACCGAAGCCGGGCTGGCCGGGCTGAGCCCGGAGCAGGCGGCTGGAATTGTTATCGCCTATGAGCCGGTTTGGGCCATAGGAACGGGTAAAACAGCTTCTGACGAAGACGCCCAGAAAGTCATAGGTTTTATACGCGGCCTGGTCAAGGGGCTGTTCGGGGATAGCCCGGCACAGCTGGTGCGGATTTTATACGGTGGAAGCGTCAAGCTGGGCAATACCGCAGGACTGATGTCCAAGCCGGACATTGACGGCGCCCTCGTTGGAGGCGCAAGTTTGGAAGCAGACAGCTTCGCCGGGATCATCCGGGCTGCCTCGAAATAAAACTTTTAACTATATCAAGATAATGATGTTTGATCACGATACATAATATGAACTTTTTCTAACGCAATAGAGATAATAATTATTCAAAAGAAGAACATCCTAATGGCAAGGGCTGCTGAAATACTGATAGCTGGGTTCTTCTGTGGTTCCACCCTTTTTTAGGAAAGGTAAATGTAAATTTGAAGGATATAGAGCATTCTCCTGCCGGTGAAAAAACTGATTCCCATTTTCAACCTGCCCCGGGCGAAAAACCCCTGGTCTTAGTTATAATGGACGGTTGGGGAGTCAGTCCCGCAGTGGAAGGGAATGCCATCGCACAGGCCGACGTCAGGAATTTCAGGCGCTTATGGTCAGAGTACCCGCACTCAACACTGGTTTGCTCCGGGGAGGAAGTCGGCCTTCCAGCTGGTCAGATGGGCAATTCCGAGGTAGGGCACCTGAATATAGGGGCCGGGCGTGTGGTGTACCAGGACCTGACCAGGATCACCAAGGCAATTAAAGAGGGAAACTTCATGGAAAACCAGGTTTTGCTGGACGCTATGAGAACGGCCAAATCTAACGGTCGCTCCCTGCACCTGATGGGCCTGTTGTCTGACGGAGGGGTTCACAGCCATATCAGCCACCTTTTTGCCCTTTTGGACATGGCGGCATTTTTAGAAATGCGCGATGTCTATGTCCACGCTTTTTTGGACGGGCGGGATGTACCGCCGGCCAACGCCAAAGAGTATTTCATATCCCTCGAGAAGAAGCTGGACGAGCTGGGCTTTGGGTCTGTGGCAACTGTTATGGGCCGGTATTACGCCATGGACAGGGACCGCCGCTGGGAGCGCACTGAGCGCGCCTACAATGCCATGGTTTTCGGCGAGGGCATACTCTCTGTAAGCTCGCTGGAGGCGGTTGACCTCGGCTACCAGAGGGGAGAGACGGATGAGTTTATCCTGCCCACTGTGATCATGGATCGCACGGGCGGGCCAGTGGCAAGAGTATCCAGGGGTGACGCCGTCATTTTTTTCAACTTCCGGCCTGACCGGGCCCGGCAGATTACCAGGGCCTTTGTCGACAGTGATTTTACTGGTTTCACCAGAAAACGAAATCACCCCGAGGTTAATTTCACCTGCATGACGCTGTACGATATTACGATAGAAGCGTCTGTGGCGTTCAAGCCGCAGCACCTGCGCAACACCCTGGGGGAAGTCCTCAGCAAAAACGGCATAGCCCAGCTGCGCCTGGCTGAAACAGAAAAATACGCTCACGTGACATTTTTCTTTAACGGGGGAGTCGAAGAGCCTAACCCGGGAGAAGAGCGGGTCCTGGTGCCGTCGCCCAGGGTGGCCACATATGACCTAAAGCCCGAAATGAGCGCCCTCGAGGTTACGGACAAATTGCTGGGGCTGTTGGAAACAGGAAGGTTCAGGGTCATCATAGTGAATTACGCCAATCCCGATATGGTAGGGCACACCGGAGACATGGCAGCCACGGTCAAAGCCCTGGAAATTGTGGACAGGTGCCTGGGCAGGCTGGCCGGGGCCGTGCTGAAAAAGGACGGTACACTCCTGGTCACCGCGGACCATGGTAACGCGGACGAGATGATAGATTGTGAGGGAAATACCGTCACTGCGCACACCACCAACCCGGCGCCATTTATGATGATCAGGAGTGATCCTGCGGGGATTGCCCTGCGGGACGGCAGTCTGAGAGATATAGCGCCGACTATACTGCACCTTCTCGGTATAGGCAAGCCGTTGGAAATGACCGGGGAGACGCTTATTATATTTTCGAATGTCAGAGTCAAGACTAAGAACCTAATTGAGGAGTGATACCTGTGTCCACTGTTATTGACGACCTGTTTGCCCGGGAGATCCTTGATTCACGCGGAAATCCCACTGTTGAAGTTGATGTTTATCTGGAAGACGGGACCATGGGAAGGGCAGCTGTTCCCTCCGGCGCGTCGACCGGCGCTCATGAAGCGGTTGAGCTTCGGGATGGTGACGGGAAGCGCTTCGGCGGTAAAGGAGTGCTGAAGGCGGTCGACAACGTCAATTCCATCATCGCCCCTGAAATATCAGGTTACGACGCCACCGACCAGCTGGGTGTTGACATGGCTATGATCGAACTGGACGGCACGCCCAATAAGAGCAGGCTGGGCGCCAACGCCATCATCGGTGTGTCCATGGCTGTGGCCAGGGCGGCGGCTGAGTCGCTCGGACTGCCACTGTACCAGTACCTGGGGGGCGCCAACGCCAAGGTGCTGCCGGTGCCGATGATGAATATCCTGAACGGCGGCAAACACGCCGACAACAATGTCGACATCCAGGAGTTTATGATCATGCCGGTGGGCGCGGAAAGTTTCGCCGGTGCCCTGAGGATGGGAGCCGAGGTCTACCATCAGCTTAAAAACGTATTGAAGAATAAGGGGTTGAACACTGCCGTAGGTGACGAGGGCGGTTTTGCCCCGATGCTGAAGTCAAACGAGGAGGCCCTGGAGGTTATTATGGAGTCCATAGCCTCGGCCGGCTACAACCCTGGAGAAGAAATCGCGCTGGCCCTGGACCCCGCCGCTACCGAGTTTTACAAGGACGGCAAATACGTCTTCGAGTCAGAAAGCATTAGCCGCACCGCCGAAGAGATGATAGAGTACTACGCCATGCTGGTTGGTAAATATCCCATCATTTCTATCGAGGATGGCCTGGCGGAGGATGACTGGGACGGATGGAAGAAGCTGAATGAAAGGCTGGGCAGGCAGATCCAGATCGTTGGAGATGACATATTCGTTACCAATACCAGCCGGCTGGCCCGTGGCATCAGGTCCGGTGTGGCCAACTCCATCCTGATCAAGTTAAACCAGATCGGGACCATTACAGAAACCCTGGATTGCATCGAGATGGCCAGGCAGGCCGGTTATACCACCGTGGTGTCCCATCGTTCGGGGGAAACTTCGGATTCCACCATCGCTGACCTGGTGGTTGCCGTCAACGCGGGCCAGATCAAGACAGGCGCGCCCATCCGTGGTGAAAGGGTGGCCAAGTACAACCAGTTGCTGCGGATCGAGGAGGAGCTGGGCGACCTGGCCGTCTTCAGGGGCAAAAAGACTTTTTATAATCTGAGCCATCTCCTGTGATTGCCAGCTTTTTTACATTATGATATAATTACCTCTAGTATTTTTGTCCTGTAGGGAGTGATATGCGTGGAGATAGCGATAACCATAGTGACCATCCTTCATGTGCTTTTATCGATTGGCCTGATCGCAGCTGTTATACTGCAGTCAGGAAGGAGCGCCGGTCTTTCCGGGGCTATTACCGGCGGCGCGGAAACGCTGTTTGGTAAAAAGAAGGGAATGGATGAGCTGCTAGGGAAGATCACCATAGTGGTGGCCGTGTTTTACGCGGGTTCCGCCCTGTTTCTGGTCATATCAAGATAGCAGTCCGAACCGCGCCGGGTATTGTTTTGGAAGGGTGCGGCAGGTTTTCGATATTGAAGAGACAAAATACGCCGGGGCAGCCCGGCTGTTTTGTTTGCTGCTAAATGTTGCCAAAAGAATGCTGATTTGTTAAAATAAACAGGAATTCGAAGCGGGAGGAAGTGCATGATGATGGCCGATCCCCTGAAGGAAGAAAACAGCATGTGCTTTGCATGCAGTAAGATCAACCCCATCGGTCTTAAGCTTGTCTTTGAGCATGACGGAGACGTCTGCCGCACACATTTTGTGGCCGGTCCCGAGCACCAGGGCTGGGACGGCGTGATGCACGGAGGGCTGGTCGCCACAATGCTGGACGAGATCATGGCTCAGTGGCTGTGGAAGAGGGGAATCAAGATCATGACCGCGGAAATGACCGCCCGCTACAGCAAGGCCGTACCCATAGGTGAGAAGATCACCGTGGAAGGTCAGATGGTTTCCCAGCGGGGACGCCTGGTCGAGATGGCCGCACAAGCCATCCTGCCGGACGGGAGCGTGGCGGCGCGCGCGACAGCCAAGTTTCTCAAAATTCCTCCCTCCAAAAAATCCTAGGAGGACGCAGCTTGAACAGAACAGAAGCCTTGTTATTGTTAAAAAACAACCTGACCAATAAAAACCTGTTTAACCATTCTCTTGCCGTTGAGGCCGTCATGATCCGCCTCGCCCGGCACTTCGGGCAGGATGAAGCAAAGTGGGGCCTGGCAGGACTGCTGCACGACATCGATTATGACCAGACCAAGGATGACCCCTTCAGGCACAGTCTGGAAGGATCAGCGATGCTGGCCGAGCACGGACTGCCAGCTGACATCGTGTACGCGGTAAAGGTCCACAACTCCCGCCACGGGCTGCCGCGCCTTACCCTGATGGACAAAGCGCTGTATGCCACCGACCCGCTGACCGGGCTCATTGTTGCCGCGGCGCTGATCCGGCCTGAAAAGAAGCTTTTTGTCGTGGATGTGCCTTTTTTAATGAAACGTTTCAATGAAAAAGCGTTTGCCCGGGGGGCCAACAGGGAGACGATCAGGGCCTGCTCAGAGCTGGAGCTTTCCTTAGAAGAGTTCCTGGGACTCGGCCTGGAAGCCATGCAGGGCATCGCGGCTGATTTGAAGCTGTAAAACAGTGGGGACATTCCTCAGCCCTAGAGACTGGCCCCAAACGGAGGTGTGTCCCCGTTCCTATGTTAGGGTGTGACCTTAAATCCCTTGATAAAAAAGCTGCCCACTGCTATAATTAATATGCGAATGAGATAACTGTCTTGTCTTTAAATGCCCTTGTCCCTGCAGTGGCTGGAGAAGGGTTTAATTTTTCAG
>DFAP01000005.1 GCA_002365855.1 Pelotomaculum sp. UBA3103
CTGCATAACTACTGTTTATTATCATTTCACGGTAGGGGAAAGGGTAAAAAACACGCGCAATACTATTAACATTAAGCAGAATTAATATGATAAAAATCAATAAAGCCAGGCGTCTGGCTGCTTTCCTAACGCTAAACCTGTACCTGCTGTTGTAAGCTCCCGTCATATTAAATCACTCCGCTGCCAAGACTAGTACTCATATTTTTTATATGCTGTCCGGGGCCTGAAGATGTTCTTTTAACATAACCGCCCAGTGCCGGTCTACCTGTTTTAAAGTTTCGGCGAGGCTGCCGCTGTTGTCGATGACACGGTGGGCATAGAGAATCTTTTCTTCCTGGGGCATTTGCGCGGCAATACGACTTAAAGCTTCAGCCGGGCTCAGACCATCTCTCCCGGCAAGTCGCTCTATCTGTTCATCTTCATTTACTTTTACCACCCATACCTCGTCTGCATCCTGATATAAGCCAACCTCGATTAAAAGCGGGGCGTCGATCACTGCCACGTTTGCACCAGGGCAGCAATTGGAGGCAGCTTTATATGTGTTTATTTCCCGGTGGATAGCTTCTTTAATCTGCGGGTGGACAATCTGGTTCAGCCTTGCCCTGGCCACCGCATCCTCAAACACTATTGCACCCATCTTTTTGCGGTCCAATTCGCCTTTACTGTTTAATATGTCCGCTCCGAAGCTCTCCACGATAGCTGCCAGGGCTTGAGTGCCTGGCAGAACTATTTTCCGGGCTACCTTGTCGGCGTCAATAATCTTTGCGCCCAGGCTTTCGAGACGCCGGGCTACTGTGCTTTTACCGCTTCCGATGTTGCCGGTGAGTCCGATAACAATCATGCTGACCTCCGTAAAACAAGATTCTTGTTATTTCGCGTTCAAGTTTATACTTCCTCCATAAACCATGAAGTATTTTGCCGCACATAAAAAGGCGCTGGTGAAAATCCAGCGGCTTTCCTGAAAAGGGCTGGTAATGCTCGAATCTTTTCTCAAGCAATCCCGCCCTCATTATTTTTTAGGCTGTTTTTTTTAAAATTTAATAAATTTAATAATCCCAAGCATTATAAGTATGCATCCTGGAAGTGCAGTAAGCCGGCGTCCTAACCTGCTGGCCTGCAGGGTGTGTCCGGCCAGTATGCCCAGGTAGGTGAGTAAAAAGTGGCCAAGGCCGACAACCAGGGCTGTCAGGCCGATGGAAAAACCCAGCATGGAGACGGCGAAACCTGCTAAAAAGGCGTCTACGGCCAGGGCAGTTCCAAGCAGGAGCGCTTCCTGGGGTGAAATCACTCCAGAACTGTCAAGGTCGGCTTTGGCCGGTTCCCGCAGGACCTGAATGACCAGGCCCAGGGGGCGGATACGAATTTTATAAATCCTGGTGTCGCCGTTAATATCGTTTCCGCTCTCTGACTGTGGCTCTGTCCTGCGGGCCTGGTAAAGGACCCACAGCCCGATGACCAGCAGCAGGACACCCCCCAGCTGGTGGGCCAGGCGCACTGGTATCATTGTCAACAGTACCTGCCCGCCCAGCATGGATATGCTTATTGCCGCAACTGAAATCAAGCTGATAATCAGCAGTGACAGGATAGGGACCTTGATTTGCCTGGCCCCGTAGGAAACTCCTGCTCCGAAAGAGTCAAGGTTCAGAGCCAGGGCGAAAAGGATGTAAGTGAGCAGTTCCAATTCAATACCTCCAACAAATTAATACTGTGCTTTTTTAATTTATGGAGGTATTGAAATGTTGGTTACTGCCATTCATTGGCATACAATCGGGACAAACATAAACCCCGGTTTATCACCGGGGTGAAGTCGCTGACAAAGGTTACCTGGTGTTGGACCGCTTGTTCTGCTGCTCCGTGTCGAGTGACTTAAGGATTCGCGCTTGCCAATAATCTGAACACCTGGTATTCACAGGGGGTTTGCTCAAGCTTTCTGGCAGGCGGGGCAGTAATACGAACTGCGGCCCCCCACTTTCTTTCTTGTAATTTCTTTGCCGCAGCAAGAGCAGGGCTCGCCCTCCCGGCTGTAAACCCTCAGCAGCTCCTGGTAGCTGCCCGCCCGCCCGTCTCCGTCGATGAAGTCACGAACTGTCGTCCCCCTGTTTTCAATGCCTTCACGAAGCACGTCCTGAATGGCATGATAGAGAAGCGCTATCTCACGCGGGGTCAGGGTTGTAGCCAGTCGTTCGGGATTTATTTTGGCCCTGTGCAGCGCCTCGTCAGCGTAAATATTACCGAGACCGGCGATGAAAGTCTGGTCTAAAAGTAGGGGTTTGATCCTGGCATGGCGCCGCCTCAGTTCCTTTTTCATGTAGTCCCTGGTAAACATTTCTCCCAGCGGCTCCACGCCCAGATCTTTATACCCGGGCAGGTCACTCAGAGATGTAGCGGGCACCAGCCACATCCGGCCAAACTGCCTTACGTCCGCAAAGCGAAGATGACAGCCGTTGTCCAAGCTGAGGATAACATGGGTATGCTTGGTTACCAGGTCATCCTTATCACCGTATACAAGAGTGCCGGTCATGCGCAGGTGCACCACAAGCGTGAAGCCGCCGTTTAAATAGATCAGCAGGTATTTTCCACGCCTGGTCACTTTGGTTATTTTCTTGTCTGTGATAGTTTCTTTGAACTCGTCGGGATCTGGCGTCTGGATTACTTTAGGCATAAGTATCTGTGCGCCGGTAAACTTTAGCCCGGCCAGTTTCTGCTGCAGTGATTGCCTTACAGTCTCCACTTCAGGAAGTTCCGGCATTGTTAACATCCCCTTAGACTTTTTTTGTGTCGTACCAGTTAGGGCCTATTTTTATATCTACTACCAGTGGAACATCCATTACCAGCGCGTTTTCCATGCACCGTTGGACCAGATCTTTTAGTGACTCTATTTCTTCTGCCGGGGAGTCAAAAATCAACTCATCATGAACCTGCAGGATCATTTTTGCTCTGAGGCCGTGTTCGTCCATTTCGCGGAATATATTTACCATGGCGAGCTTGATGATATCGGCGGCACTGCCCTGAATGGGAGTGTTCATCGCTGTGCGCTCACCAAAGTTGCGCAGCGTCCGGTTGGGGCTGAAAAGGTCCGGCAGGTAGCGCCGTCTGTTTAACAGTGTGGTGACATAACCTTTTTCCCTGGCTTCCCGCACTACCCTGTCAATATAGGCCTTAACCCCTGCATAGCGGTTGAAATAGTTTTCAATGTAGCGCCGGGCCTCATGCCGCCCCACCTTGATGCTGCGGTCCAGTCCGAAATCGCTTTGGCCGTAAATAATGCCAAAATTTACCGCCTTTGCCTTGTTACGCATATCCCAGGTTACCTCCCCGGGCGTCACACCAAATATTTCTGCCGCAGTGCGGGTATGAATATCCTCCCCTTTTTTAAAGGATTGGGTTAGAACAGGATCACCACTGAGGTGAGCGAGAACGCGCAGCTCGATCTGGGAGTAGTCCGCCGCCAGCAATAGATTTTTTTTATGTGACGTAACAAATACCTTCCTGATCAAGCGACCTATTTCAATGCGTATGGGTATGTTCTGCAAGTTTGGTTCAGAGCTGGAAAGCCTGCCTGTAGCGGTTACCGTCTGGTGAAAGGTGGTGTGCAGCTTACCCGTACCGGGATCTATGAGGGCGGCCAGGCCATCCGTATAGGTAGATTTCAGCTTCATCAGCTGGCGGTATTCCAGCACCTTGGCTACTATCTCGTGGGACACGGCCAGTTCTTCAAGTACCCCGGCGTCAGTAGAGTAGCCGGTTTTGGTTTTTTTGAGGGCGGGAAGCTTGAGTTCGTCAAACAAAATCCTTCCCAGCTGCTTGGGGGAATTAATATTAAACACCTGTCCGGCCGAACGGTGGATCTCTTCTTCCAGACCTTGTATCAGCTTTCCGAGTTTCTGTGACATGGTTTTGAGCTGGTCTCTGTCCACCGCCACGCCTTCTATCTCCATCGCCGCCAACACCTGGACCAGCGGCATTTCCACATCGTAAAAGAGGCGGTCCTGCTCAAATAGCTTGAGCTTTTTATCAAGTATTGCCGCCAGCTGTGAAATACAAAGCGCCCGGGCGGGCAGTTTTTCTTCTCCACCTGGCAGAACCGCGCTCAGGTGTTCAAGACAAACATCTTCCAGTTCGCGGTTTGGCGAGGCAGGGTTCAGCAGGTAAGAGGCAATCATGGTATCGAAGGCAAGGTGGCTTAACTTTATGCCGTGCCTGTACAGCAGCCAGGTCAGCTTCTTCCCGTTATGGCAGTATTTTTTTATGTTGGGGTCTTCACATATCTTTTTAAATGCCTGCAGTGCTTTCTCCGGCAATGCACCGTCGACGCCGGTGACGGAGGCCAGGTCTGAGAATAGTTGTCCCTGGCTGTGCGGTCTGTCTCCCTCCGTCTGGAGTTCGAGGTAGTAGACCTTATCATCTCCAAGCGCCAGACCCGCTTCAATAGAATCCCCCCTGGCGCCGCCAACTGCAGCTAATGACACGCGGCCTGCTTTTTGCGCCGCTCTAACGAAGTTCTTCAAGCGGGGAAGCGTGTCCAGGCGCTGGTATGCGACAGGGTATGTTTCCAGGTCCGGCTCCGGCAGCGCCTTCCTCGCAGTGCTTCGTTTCGACCCGCTGTCCTGTTCCCTGCCGAACCTGTAAATTGATTGGATTAAAGTTTTAAACTCCAGCCGGGTAAAGATATCCAGAAGCTCTTTATAGGCTGGACCCAGCCAGCGGCACCTCTCCAGGTCGATTTCCACAGGCGCCTCGCGGCGTATGGTGACCAGTTTTTTTGAAAGTTCAGCCTGTTTTTTTGAGGAAGACACCATTTCGCCAAGGCGACCGGTCAGCTCGCCGGCGTTGTCCAGGACATTTTCCAGACTGCCGTATTCCTTAAGTAGGCGTGAAGCCGTTTTATCTCCAATACCGGGGATTCCCGGAATATTATCTGAGGCGTCACCGGTCAGGCTTTTGAAATCAATATACTGTCTGGGTGTAATGCCATACCTGTCCCATACCTTCCCTTCGTCGTACTCTTCCAATTCGCTGATGCCTTTCTTGGTAAGCCTGACCCTGGTTAAAGGAGAAACAAGCTGCAGGACATCGCGGTCGCCGGTCACAATAACACTTTTAATACCTGCCTGCTCGGCTTTCATGGACAGCGCTCCGATCAGGTCATCTGCCTCAAAGCCCTCTATCTCAAAAATTTGTATCTGCATCGCCCGCAGCACGTCTTTAAGCATTTGGAATTGGGGCCTTAAATCATCAGGTGTAGGACTGCGTTGTGCCTTGTAATCCTCATAGTCGTCGTGACGAAAGGTAATTTTACCCTTGTCAAATGCCACGGCAATCATGCCGGGGGAGTCTTCGGCCAGCAGTTTCAGCAGCATATTTGTAAAGCCATATACGGCGTTGGTTACCAGTCCCTGACTGGTAGACAACGGGGGGATGGCATGAAAAGCCCTGTGAGCCAGGCTGTTGCCGTCTATGATAATCATGGTATCGCGGGACATAGAAATATGCACCCTCCTGTTCAATTCTAGCCGGAATATTAATCATCTGCAATTTTTTAGTATTTCACCACCCTGGCCAAAATACCTCCCCTGTATCTGGAGTGTAATAATCCCGTTCCAGGAAAAATTTGCAGGACTTTACAATGAAAAAGCGAATTCATGCTTCAACTGAAATCTGAGGTGAAGAACGTGCGTAAAAAAGCTTTCCTGGCATTTGTACTGGTATTGACCCTGGCCTTGACCTTTGGTTTCATGGCTCCGGGCCTTGAAGCAGAAAGCCCCGCTGTTGGGGGAGAAACCTTTGAAGAGATTTTTAGCTATATCCAGTCTTTGCACATAAGCAGCCCGGATACCGGTGATCTGCAGCAGGGAGCAATCAAAGGACTGATGGAATCACTAAATGATCCTTATTCTGAATACCTTCTACCTGAGCAGTTGAGCAGTTTCAACGAGGCCCTGGATGGCGAGTATGTAGGTGTAGGCGTTCAGTTGCAGCCGGATGAGAACTATCCCAGAGTGCTGAGCACCATGGAGGGCTCACCCGCAGCAGCGGCTGGTATCAGGCCGGGCGACCTGGTGATTAAAGTGGATGGTACAGATATATCAAATGAGCCCCTGGGGGAGATTGTGCAAAAGATCCGCGGGCCGGAAGGCGCCAGGGTCGATTTGACGATCCGGAGGGTGGGCGCCTCAGATATGGATTTCCAACTGATTCGGGCCAGCATCAGCACTCCTACGGTAAGCGGCAATATGTTGGATGAGAGCACAGGTTACATCCGTATTGCTACCTTTGGTGAACCTACTGACGCTGAATTCAGGAAGATTCTGTCAGAGCTTATCCGGCAGGGAGCAGCTAATTTGATCCTGGATCTGAGAGACAATCCGGGCGGGATGCTGCAATCCGCTGTTAAAATCACCAGCAGCTTCATTGCCCCGGGCCAGGTCGTGGTCAGCACCGTGGACCGTAATGGAGAACAAGTAGAATACAGGGCTGAGGACTTTCCTATTGGCAGGAATTTAAACCTGGCCGTGCTAGTCAATCAAAACAGCGCCAGCGCCGCCGAAATAGTAGCCGGAGCACTCCAGGATCACGGCGCCGCCACTATTGTGGGTGAGAGGACATACGGCAAAGGCACCGTCCAGGCGATGATACCGCTTAAGGCGGGGGGCGCCTTAAAGCTTACGATTTCCAGGTACCATACACCGAATGACAGGGTTATAGACGGCACTGGACTTGAACCCGATATCAAGGTGGTCTCACCAAATTTAGTCCTGCCTATGGCGAGAAGCTGTTTAAGCCCGAAGGTCAAAAACACGGTTTATTTAAAAATCGGCGGGCAGGAGGCTGACGTAAACGGGTTTAATGTACCGGGTGTACAGGTTATACAGCAGCAGGGAGTTGTTTATCTACCCCTGAGATTTGTTTTTGAGGCGCTGGGATACCGTGTTGACTGGCTTGCGGCTGATAACAGCGTCAAAGTCAGCAAATCTGGCCTGGAAGCTATTATAAGTCCGGGAAGTGGGACTATCGGTATAAACCGGCAAAATTACCCTCTGGCGGGTCCGATCAAATTTGAAGGAAGCGAAACATATATTTCTCTCCAGGATTTGAAACCCTTTAAAGTCAGTATCGTTTTTGAGGAAGGAAAGATCCTCATTGAGAAATAATTTTTGTTATGATATAAATAAGGGGTGATTTGGTCAAAAATAAGTGCTACAACGGCATAACTTATATGGGGAGGTGTTTTACATGCCCGGAACCAAAGAGTCATGCCCGTGCGGCAGCGGAAAATTATATGAAAATTGCTGCGGCGAGCGAAAGGTTTACTATTCCCTGGACCAGATCAGGTGGAGGCGCGCTGCTCATGACTTGCGACGCGGCCTTGGTGAATTTGCAGATCAGCCTTATTTCGTCTGGGATGCCGCGCGCGCCCAGGATCTTTACCTTGGCTATATGGGCCAGAGGTTGGTTGAAAGAGACGATGATTTTACGATGGAGCGGTGTTTTGAGTGGTTTATCTTCGATTACAAACTTACAAGCGGCCGCTCCATTATTGAAACATACCGTGAGGAGCACCCCAGGCCCCTGACAGAATATGAAAAGGTACTTGTATCAGAGTGGGCCCGCTCCCGCATTTCCCTTTATGAGGTGACCGGTATTCTGCCTGGTGAAGGGCTTGAAATAAAGGATCTCCTCGGCAGGAGAAAGCTCAAGGTTCACGATGTGAATGCCGCAACTGAAATAGAATTAGGAAACATCCTTTTGATGAGGGTGCTTAAGGTCGGCAGCGAATACGAGTTCTCAACAAGCGGCATCGCCCTGGCAGGTTCGTATAAAGAAGTGCTTATTACAAGGCTCAAGCGAGACAGGCGGGACTTTTACAGGGAGAAAAAAACAAAAGACCGGGGCTGGGGAGCTTACTTAAAAGAAAGCGCCTATAAGATAAACGCCTGGGTTATGGAGATTGGGGCAACGAGTTCCTCCAGGGACTCGGCAGGGAAGGAAGCAACTGAGCGCTGGGCTATCCTGGCTATTATCAACTGGCGGGTGGCGCTTGACTTTATCAAGAAATCGGAACAGTTCAGTTTAATTAGAGAACTGAAGGATGCAGCGGGCGCATTCCGTCAGGCGACAGCTGCCGTGCTTGGAGAAGCGCACTTGCCTAAGGAGGAAAAGGAAGCTTCCTTAAGGCCTGAGAAAACGTCGCGGGAAAAAGGAAGAACCTTTTTGCGGCCGGTGCTGGGCCACATGGTGTTAACTCCTAAATTTATGCTTATTACTGCCGGTTCTCCCGGTCTGCTTCTGGATTGCAAGAAACTATTGATCCAGGTGTTTGACAAAATTATTGTCGAGAGCACTAACCACCGGGACAACTTCATGAAGAATACAGACGAAATTTTTGCCGCGCCAACCGGAAGGAATAACAGGAGATCAGGCATGGATAGCTTCTCCTGGCCGGAGCCGGGATATGCCGCAGTAGCCGGAAGTGTCTGGGAAGGACTGCAGGACCTGGGATACAATCCAAGGCAGCAGAGGGGAGCCCTGAAGCTATGGTATGACTTCTGCTCAAAAGAGCGGCCGAGCATACGCAAGACCGCTGTGTGGACTGCCGCGGTCATATATGCTTTCGCCAGGCTGGAAATGGAAACCGGCCCTAATCAGCAGGATCTCGCCGGCCGGTTCGGAGTTGCCTCCTCTACGATTTCATCGAGGTTTAAACTGCTCTGCAAATCCCTCAGCCTGGTGGCCTATGACAGGAGATACACAACCAAAAAGCCTCGTAATTAAGTAATTTATGAGGCTGTAGGTCAGGCATTTTTGTAATAATGACATCACGCATCCCGTAAATTATCATACCGGGGTGCGTTTTATATAAGGGGGGGCTTAACCTGACTGAGCTGATTGAAATAGTAGTAATGTATATTACAAACGTGATAGCCGCTATGGGGTATTGGGGAGTGGGCATCGGTATGGCTATTGAAAGCGCCAACATCCCTCTGCCCAGTGAAGTGATTCTGCCGTTTGGCGGCTACCTTGTTTCAACCGGAAGGCTTGAGTTTTACCGGGTGGTTATGGCGGGAACCGTTGGCGGCACTTTGGGCTCTGCCCTGTCATACTATCTGGGGCTAAAGGGAGGAAGACCTTTCCTGGTGAAATATGGCCGTTATTTTGGTTTCTCCATGAAGCACCTGGAAACAGCTGACCGGTGGTTTGAAAAATACGGGGAGGCAACTGTTTTTTTTACCAGGCTGATGCCGATTGTCCGGACCTTCATTTCTCTTCCTGCCGGAATCTCAGGGATGAATTTTAAAAGGTTTTTGGTGTACACCTTCCTGGGTTCACTCCCCTGGAGTTTTCTCCTGGTTTATATCGGACTGAAGCTGGGTCAGAACTGGAAGGCAATTGAACCGTGGTTCCACAGGTTGGATATAGTGATTGCCCTCGGTATTGCCGGTGTTATAATTTACTTGTGGCGCAGCCGTAAAAAGTTGTTTTAATTTAGAAAGGTTTGAGAAAATCAAATGGGTGAAACGGGATTTTGGGATAGTATCGTTATATGGTTAAAAAGTTTTGACCTGAGCTGGCTTGAAAAGATTAATCATGGCCTGCAAAACCCATTTTTTGACTGGCTGCTGCCCCTGATCAGCATGGCAGGCGGCGGTGGCATGATCTGGATTGTCTTCAGCCTGGTTTTGCTCACTTCAGGCCGTTCGGGAACGAAAAAAGTTGCAATATTAATGCTGATGTCTCTTTTTATCAGCTTTTTAGCTGGCGAAGAGGGACTCAAACACTATTTTCAGCGACCCAGGCCCTTTGAAACGATACCTGATGTTGACCTGCTGGTAAAGCCACCGGGCTCGTACTCTTTTCCCTCCGGGCACGCGGCTAATGCTTTTGCCTCAGGCCTTGTGCTGGCCAGAATGATACCTGTTTTGGCCTGGCCTGTACTAATCCTGGCGGCCCTGATGGCTTTTTCCAGGGTGTACGTTGGGGTCCATTATCCTCTGGATGTTATAGCAGGTTCCTTGCTTGGGGCAGCCTGCGCTCTGCTCGTGCTGAAATTTGAGTCATCCATAACCCGTACGGTCCAAAAGATACCCCCTTTCCGCACCCTAAATTAACACGTATATTACCGTTAATCAGCCGGACAAAAATAATAACCAAGGCCCGCCTCAGGCGGGTTTTAAATTTTGAACGTGAAAGCGATGTTCTGATAGATTAGGAACCGGGAATAGATTTGAGTCGTATTTGAGATAATATCTATAGCAAAAAAAGCGAGGGGGTGACCACATGACTAGTTTTAAGAAGGTAATGGTCCTTGCTGCGGCATTGTTAATAGGGCTGCAGCTGCTGGCAGGCTGCAATATGGCCAGAAAGCCTGCCCCGCAAAACCCGCCTGAAGCCCAGGTCCCGGCGCCTGCCGCGCCTTCAAACCAGGCTATGCCTGACAACGCTGAAGAGGTAAATCAGATTGCCGAAAGACTTACTGAAACTGCCGCGCAAGTGCCTGGAGTTGAAAGGGCAGTAGTGGTTATAGCCGGCACAACCGCCTACGTCGGTGTTGACCAGAAGGAAGACATGGGAGGAGCAGATACAGAAAAGGTAAAAAGAGACGTGAGCAACGAGGTGAAGAAGGCTGAGCCCAGATTGACAGCAGTGTACGTCAGCAGCGACCCGGACGTCACGGCCCGCTTGAGGAGTATTGCAGATGGAGTAGCGGCAGGGAAGCCCTTATCCACTTTTGACAATGAGCTTTCAGAGATAACTAAAAGAATCTCTCCGACTTCCAGATAGATATAACTACATAAGGTATTTTTAACAAAACCAGGCCTGCCTGCTAAAGGCGGGCCTTCGAATTGATAAGCCATTAAAAGGCACTGGCGCAGGATTGCACGTTTAGTTGCTGTAGGTCAAGTCAAAAAATGCTTAAAATACTGCCGACGGGTATAAAAATATATAAATTTTACCATAATAGTAATGGAAAGGAGGGATATAGTGAATAAGCATGCAACAGCTCTAGCAGTAAAGTTTATTGTAATCGGACTGATTAGTGTTATTATTCTACCCATTTTCAGCCAGATCACCACCGGGCAGGCAGTAGGTATCGCGCTGGTTCTCACGTTGATCGCGTACTTCCTGGCGGACCTAGTTATTGTACCGCGCTATGGCAATATTACGGCGGTTGTGGCTGACGTGATCATTGCGGCGCTGGTAATAGGTATTGCCGACTGGTCTGTAAATGGGGTAATAACCTTATCTCCGGCAGGATGGGTGCTTGTTTTAGCCATCCTGGGAGTAGGGGAGTGGTTTCTCCATAAGTATCTCAGTATTTCACTGTTGCGCGTCAACACTGAAACTGAGGAATAATCTATTTATTGTTTAGTTTTTCACTGATTCATTTTTTTCGAACCCGGTCTAAATTGGCCGGGTTCAGTATTTGTAAAAATGATACTGGCATAATTAACGCCGGAGGGTAAAGAATGAGTATAGGGTGTATTCTAAAAGAGTTACACTCGCGATAATACTTATCAGGAGAAATAAATCGTGCTGTTTTTGATTTTTTCCATCATTCTCTGGATTGCAGTGTACATTTTTGTCGGTGAAAGGTTTTATAAGCTCTGGAAGCCCGGGTTGATTGGTCTGGGGATCATGTGGACAGCTGATTACTTCGGAACTAAATATAATTTATACACTTACCCGATCGGGCTGTTTTACATTGGCAGCATCCCGGTTTTTCATTTTACCCAGGTTTATGCCAGTGCTATTTTGTATCTGAACTGGCTGCCGGTAAGCTGGTCTAAAAAAGTATTATACACTATCTATGCCGCCGCGCTCATTCTGGCGCTGGAAGCCTTTTCCCACAGGCTTGGATATATTTCCTATCCCAACTGGAAGCTTTCCTACAGCTACTTTCTGATCCTTGGCGGGCTGCTGCTGCTCGCCTACCTATCGGACAGGTTAAATAAGATAATCAAAAAGCCTGCCTTAAAAACAGGGCATAAATAGACAGGGCCAGGACAAAGGCCGCCAGCAAAAAAACTCCTATCCCGCCGCGCAGGTGCCCTTTTTTTAGGGCCCAGCGGCCGTAGGTAAAGGTATAGTAGGTTACGGCGAGGGGTATGAGCAGCAGCAGCCAGTTCATGAACCCGCGCCCGGGGTGGTTTTTAACTGCATACCCGTCCTCCTGATCCTGTTGTTGACGGTAACGCTCACCTGGGCGTCCGGATATCTTGAAAGCCAGTCGAACTCCTCCCAGGACTGCTCTGTCCAGAAATTGTGTTTGACGTACCGCCCAAATCCGAAAATATCAGAACCGAATTCCTCCTGGGTCCGGCTGATCAACCTCAGGCACTCCTCCTCAATATATCGCGAGATGGCCTCTTCCAGGACCGGTTTGGTCTCCGGTTCTTCGTAGTTGATCCCGCTTTTAATCGATATAATCTCAGGCTCGAGGAATATTTCCAGGTCCACGGCGACATTTCCGTCCTCGTCAATGTCTGTCCTGTACTTTGGGGCGCGCGCCTGGCGAACTGCCAGGCCGACCGTCAGGTCCTGGTCGAAAGGGTCTACAATGCTGAAAACACCGGACTTAAAGGCACCCCTCATCATCATTAAATACCTTGTTTCTTGCCCGTTGATGATGCCCACCATCTTATCGACCTTGAAAACAGCAGTCCCGCATACCTGGGCCGGGTTTCCACCGCTGGACGGTATTTCGCCTGCGATGTATTTGCCCAGGGCCGGATCTCCGCCTACTCCAGTACCCGGTCTGGCCGTCTCAAAATCGCCCTGGCGTATAGCGACCAGGGGCAATACTCCCTGGGTGGAAAAAGATTTTATATTATCATAAATGTCCCGGAACTCCACGCTCGGGTAAAGCGAGTGAATTGATGATAAATCTTTAATCAGCTCGAACTGCTTGGTCGGGTTCACCTCCAGCAGGGGCTTGTTCTTTTCTATGAAATCTTTGGCCTTGCCCCGGCTAATGAAGACTTCGGATGTCTCCCTCAGCTCACGGTAGCGGTTCAGTGGAAAAAGCCACTGGGCCAGGCCTTCCCTGGCCAGTTCCTCTGAAAAGATATAGGCCTTGCTGTGCAGCAGGGATACATGCCGGTCGACTACCGTGTTTGCCAGATTGATAATAGTAAGCGGCGCGTGTGTTTCAAAGCTGACATTGATGGTGTTTCCGTTTTCGCCGCCCCCACCTTCACCTCCGCCTGCGCCGCCACCCCCGGCGAAGACCCTGGGGTTGGCTATGCTCAGGGTAACTACCAGGGAGTCTTTCTCACCTTTATCAAAACCCATTACCAGGACGAAGGCAATCTCGTCCGTGTCCCTGCTCCCATAGCACCCCGGCAGTGTCAAGAGTGCCAGAGCTATGGTAAGGAGGGCCAATATTTTAACTGCCCGCACGTTTACCCCTCCCTTTTAGCCAGAATGCGGCCAGTACAAACAACGGAATCACGTAGCTTGGAAGGAGGGCATAGGGCCTCAGGAATTCGAAGTCCAGCCTTACTGCAGTGGGCATATCCAGCGGCAGGAAGCTGAAAATAAAAATTGCCAGCCCCAGCGGCCAGATCAGCGGGCGGTAGTCCGGCAGCTTTAACGTCCTGGCCAGGGTTACGGAAGCCCCGTAAAGGGTCAGGGCAATCTTTAAGGCCCCGATGATGCTCCAGATAATGACAAAGATAGCTTCTATCCTCTGAAAAAAGCGCCCCAGGTAGATGCTGCGCGACAGCCTGTAAAAGGGCAGGGATATCTCCTCTGCCACCTCCTTGTTGATGCTCAGGTTTAAGGTCAGCATCAAAGCGAATAGCAGTCCGAAACCAAACAGCATGGCTTTGTAGCCGATACTGCTGAATTTATCAGCTCCACCCATGGACTGGACCAGCACCGCCGCGAGAATAATTTCAGTAATGGCGGCCGTGCTGTACGCACCCGCGCCGAAAACCTGCAGCGGGCCGCAGCCAAGCAGCGGGAACAAGTTGTGAATATTCCACTGGGGAATTAAAGCGAGCAGCAGGATGGCGATGCCCCCCAAAACGTAAAGGTAGCTCAGGCGCGCGGACCGCGCCATGGCCTCGATGCCCAGGTAGGCCCCCAGCAGCCCTATGGAGATGAATACAATACTGATGACGCTGATGGGCGTCCTGGGCAGGGCGGCAATAATCAGGGCCTCGGTGAACTCCCTGATAAAAAGGGCGCTCACGGCCATAAAAAAAGTTACTGTTACGAGATTGAAGACTGTTCCAATCACCGGGCCCCAGGCTTCTTCAGTTATTTCCACGATGGACTTGTCCGGGTTCTTTTTCAGGACCAGTGACATTACATACACACCGGCGAGGGCCACGGCCAGCCCGCCCAGCGGAGTCAGCCAGGCGGCTGAGCCGGCAGTCTCGACCAGGCTCCTGGGGTAGGTCAGGAACATCCTGGCGCTGCTGGAAATAGCCAGCAGGATAATAGCCTCGGCCGGCCCGAAGGTGCCCTCTTTAACTATTGTCATCACCGCCGTTCTGCCTGATCCATCCCCTGGAAACTTTAGGTTGCCGTTTTATGTCCTGGGGGTTGAGGTAGTCGGGCCGCCTTTCGTGAAAAAACATGGGCAGCCGGAAGACGATATCGGGGCCCGCCATCGTCTTCGGCCCAGTGGGCGCCAGGAAGGGCACGCCGAAGGATTTGAGATTGGCCGTCAGGATTATCTGGGCGAAAAGCCCCATCGCTAAGCCGTAGAAACCAAGCGTTGCGCCCAAAAATATATACATGAAGCGGTAGATACGCAAAGAAAAAGCCAGGGAGTGGTAAGGTATGGCGAAGGAGGACAGGCCGGTCACGGCCACCAGGATCACCAGGATAGGGCTGACGATGTTGGCCTGTACAGCAGCTTGCCCCAGGATCAGGGCGCCCACGATGCCGATGGTTGTCCCCATGACGCTGGGGATGCGCAGCCCCGCCTCACGGATCAGTTCAAAGGAAAATTCCATCAACAGCACTTCAACAACTGAGGGAAAGGGCACTCTTTCCCGGGCCCCGGCGATGGCCAGGAGCAGTTCCGTCGGGATCATCTCCTGGTGAAAAAGGACCACGGACAGGTAAAGCCCGGGCAGCAGAAAGGAAAGCAGAAAGGCCAGCGCCCGCAGAAGCCGGATAAAAGTGCCGTACTGCCACCGGTGGTACAGCTCTTCACCGGTATGCAGCTGCTCGTACATGGTGGATGGCACCACGGTGACAAAAGGACTGCCGTCTATGATCAACGCCACTCTTCCATCCAGGATGCCTGCGGCTACGCGGTCGGGGCGCTCGGTGACCAGGCTGGTCGGGGTTAAATTATAGGGGTTGTCTTCGATCAGCTCTTCTAAGATGCCGCCGCCCAGGACAGAATCAGTCCTGATGCTCTTGACCCGGCGTTTAACCTCAGCGACCAGGTCCTTGTTGGCCAGGTCGCGCAGGTACATGATCGCCACGTACCTTCTGTCACGTTCACCTACCTGGACAATATCTGTGGTGAGCTGTTCGTTTCTGATAGATTTTCTGAGCAGGGCCGTATTCGCCCGCAGCGTCTCGGTGAAGGCCTCGTGAGGCCCGCGGATAATTTGCTCACTGGTTGGCTTTTCCACCGGCCTGTGCTCCCAACCCTTGGTCTCGACCAGCAGAACATCCGCGCAGCCGTCAAAAAACAGCGCCGTGTCGCCGTAGTTGACAGCGTCCAGGATGTCGCTGAAGCGCGACTTCAATGTTGCCTGGTTGGCGGGAAGCAGGCTTTCCCTGACCATCCCGGCCAGTTTTTCTTTGCCGGTTTGCAATGGCCTTTTCGCAAAAACCATCAGGCTCTGGAACAGAAAATCCTGCAGTGTTTTGTCGGTCATCCCGTCAATAAAAACAGCGAAGGCCCTGACTCCGTCACTTGTGCCAATCATAAAGTCCCTGATTACAACGTCTTTATTATCAGGCAGGCCGTAGAGCTTACCGACTGCCTTCCTGTTTTCCTCCAGCGAGGAACTGGTCGTTTCGTAATATTCCTGTGTATTCTTAGTATTATTTTTTTTGGTAATATCAGATGGGCGCACAGGTTTCTTAAAAGTACGGCCGCGGGGTTTAGTCTTCTGATTTTTTGTTGATTTATCGCTGCTTTCCGGGGATTTTTGGTCGTCTTTTGTTTCCTTTAAAATGAAACCTTCCCGGTCAATGTTTTCACGGTAAGAAACAAACTCTAGAAGCTGTTTCAGGATATTCATTCCACACCTGCCATTATTGTGTCATCAGGGTTATTGTATCCTGATAAAATGGAACTATACACTCTTCGTGACCCGCCGGCGGCACCTGCCATTATTGTGTCATCAGGGTTATTGTATCCTGATAAAATGGAACTATACACTCTTCGTGACCCGCCGGCGGCTGTAGTTGGAGGGCCAAACAAGCAAAATGCAAAGCTGCGGATAGATTTCATAATGTAGAAAAAGTGTAAAAATAAAAAGGAGCGATTTCCTTTGGAGATCGTTCCTCATTAATGCCGGATGTTTTTTGTTTATCTATTTCAGGCCATTCTTCATGTTTTTAGACAGGGCTTCAAAAAACGTAACAAACCCTGTTTTTATCCCTGCCGCAGAAGCTTCCACAAAAGACTTCTTAACGTTTGTAATAAAGCTTTTCACTCCCGGTATGATAAATATGGTGCCGACTGCCAGAAACCGGGCTTTTTTATACCTCAATCCGGGCGCCTCCTCCCTGTTCTCTTTAACAGGAGAACATCTTCTATGTAAACTGAACTTCATGGGCCTCTCCTCCTTTAGTAAAATGTAATTCAGGTGTCGCCTCAACCCCTCCTGGTAGTCACAACAGGCGGGTTGTTGAGGGCGTTGCGCTGGACTGCCAGATCCATCGTTTTTTGGAAATATTCAACTTCCGTAGAGAAAAATCTTTTAAACATTTCCGATATGTCTTCTCTGGAGGCGTTTGAAAACGACCTGATATGGTGGTTGACGGCCACCTGCATCGCGCTGACAAGAACCCTGATCACCTCGGCGTCACTAAGGATGATTTTATTGACCTGGCCGGGAGGTCCTTGTTTTATACGCCTGACCGGACGTGGGGGAATGTTGAATCCTTCGGTTTTTAACACCTCTTCCAGCTGCTCCATCTGGGGTGTGACCACCTTTTCCAGCCCCTCTTTTAAAAGTTTTATCAGTTCAGGGTCATTTGTGTTCGCCAGGTATGTTTCCAGGTTTACTACGCTCAAGTACCTCGCTCCCAGTTCATCCCAGACTGCGGCCAGCTCACTCATGTTAAGGCTGTCCTTGCCGGCGGTAGCGGGGGGCGGCGGGCTGAATACCCGCCTCATTTTGCCAATGCGGGCAATGGCGCCGTATGCGTTCATGTCGTCAAAAACGATGTCGGTAAAAACTTTTCGCACGGATTCCGAGGTAGCTGCGCCTATAGCCCTGACGTCCTGTTGCAGCATGACTTGGCTCCAGGCGTACAAGTCGCGGATCACTTCGTCGTCGTCGAGTTTTATTTCCTGCCCGCTTCCCGGTTTGCCCTGAACAGTCTTTGGTGACGGTTGAGGGGGGACGGTAAAGCCTTCTTTCTTTAATACCTTTTCAATGCGGCTGACTCTTGTGTTGTAAGCGCCGGTGACTATGCCCTGTAAAAGAAGGTGCAGTTCCTTGTCGTCGGTGTTCATTAAATATGTTTCAACCAGCGAAATCAAGTTATAGCTGGAGGCCAGGGTCTCCCAGAGATAGTAAACTTCTCCCGCGTGCATTGGCTTGCCGGTTTCCGGGCTTGCAAACGGCAGCAGCTTCTTAAATATTTTCAAAACGATGCTCCCTCCTGAAAGATGTCTTATCTTATGATTTACTAGAATTAAAAAAATATGTCCGCGCACGGACAAACAATAACCCGGGATCTCCGGGTTATCTATTCATGAAATAATTTATTAATTCAGAGTCCATGTCTGAAGGGCGTTTTAAGACTGTAGAAAATGCTTATTCTATCGCGTCCGCCAGGTAAAAAGATTTAACCGTGACACCTTCGATCCCGCTCAAATCGTTTTCCAGGCTCTGCCTCTCATTATCATGCGCCTGCATGGTCAGGGTTATGATGCCTCTCTGGCGTCCAGGGTCGGGGATACCGCTGCGGCTGATTATGTTTGAGCCGTACTTAGTCAGCACTTCCTGTACCTCAGGGGCATGGTCCGCTCTTTCGTCAACCATGAGCCCAACAATGCAAATTCCTTTATTAATTTCTTTCACCTCCCTCTATTAGAGGTTAATTTTTTATAATAGGGTTATTTTTTACCTGTACCTTTTTTTCATACTCCCACGATAAAAAAACAAAAAAAAGAGAATGGGCAGGTCTCAATCCCATGACGGGACCTGCCTACCCATTCCCCGAGGCGTACTGCAATCCAGTACTCCCCTCCTTTATGGCCCTGAATTTCGGTCCGGCAGATCATCTGCCTTTCCTACTTGTTCGCCTCCCCTGCCCTTTACGAATACCAACCTTTCGATTATCTTCACTTTAGGTGCAGGTTCTTTTGCTGATTCTCAGGTATCTGCTTAATCCTGTAGCCCTTAACTTAAGGTTTCCGGTTTCCTAAACTTTCCAAGGCTCCGGGTTGCCCCGCTGCTTAGGATCTTCAGGCTAACCTGTGTGAAACCTGGTTGACTTACTGCTATGCCTTGCGGCCTTTCAGTTCTTCCACCTTTGAGCTTGCTGACAGTTTACGCGGAGTACCTTCTTTTCAGCTGCGAACACCAGGGTTATTATATCCCCAGAAGATGCAACCTGCTGGTTATTCTGGGTATTTTTATTATATAAAAGAGCTGGGCTGCTGTCAAGGCTTTTATCAGAATATTTAATTAACTTTAACCTAAAATTATTATTAATTTGCAGTTAAAAAAAGACAAAGGAATGTGATTCATTGACGTAGAAAAATAATATGGTTATATTTTCTTTTTTTTGCAGGCAGAATATTACCAAACCGGAGGTGTAAGGGAGATGGAGCAGATCTGGGCGCCGTGGCGCATGGTATATATCGGCGGAGACCACGGGGGGGACTGTGTTTTTTGCGGTAAGGCGAACTCTGAGGAGGACGAGAGAAATCTTGTTGTCCTGCGGGGGGAAAAGACGTTTGTAATTATGAACCTGTATCCCTATAACAACGGGCACCTATTAATCATGCCGTACCGGCATGTGGGTGAGATTGAGGACCTGGACGAGGAAGAAATGATGGAGCTTTTCAAAATGACCCAGAAGATGGTAAATGCGCTGCGCACGTTTAACCCGGAAGGGTTTAACGTGGGAGTCAATATAGGCAAGGCCGCAGGGGCAGGTGTTCCGGGACATATTCACATCCATGTTGTTCCCCGCTGGTGCGGCGATACCAACTTTATGCCGGTGTTTGGGGATGTAATAGTTATGTCTGAATCGCTTGAGGCTACATATAAAAAGATCAAGGACGCGCTGGCCAAAAAAAAGTAAAGCGGCGGGGAAAACCCCATCGTTTTATTGTTTCGGTTCAGGCTCGTTTTTTTTTAAACTGAGCGCAGCAAACCCCGAACCTTCTTTTGAAATAATTTTAGGAAGCCGGCATAAGTTTTGCCACCGCTGGCTACTTCCATGAATTCGCCAACAAGGTCCTGATGGCGGTACAAGACATTATGAATTAAACCGGATAGGTGAGGGACCCAGCGTGAAAGCCGGTGAGAGCCGGCGAGATCAGGGCCCATTTTTTCTTGTACCAGGCTGGTATACTGGCGCAAGTCAGGGATCTGCCTTGCGGACTGCCCGGTTATCACTTCTGCAGCAAGGCGTGCGCTGAAGAGAGCCGAATAAATGCCCTCTCCGGTGAATGCGTCCGCCAGGCCTGCCGCGTCACCAACGACCAGGGAGCGCTTGCCGTGCAAATCGACCGGCTTTGGGTTAACCGGGATGAACCAGCCTCGGGTTTTTGCAGCGTGCGGCGTCCCGCCAAGCTCCTCGGCCTGAAAAAGTTTTTTTAGGGAGGACCGCAAGTTCCTGGGCCTGGCAGAATTGCTCCATACGCCCACCGATAAGTGGTTCTCTTTGGGGAATATCCAGGTGTAACCTTCATGGATCAATCCATAATCTATCTTAACATTACCACGGCTATCCTTTATTATTTCAGCTGAAGCGGGGAACTCGCATTCCAGACTGGGCGCAATCCTTCTGTGCCTGCATAGTCCCAGGGAGCGTGCAACCACCCCCAGCGCGCCGTCCGCCCCGGCTAGCAGTTCACCATGATAGTCCTTTCCGTCCGTGTAGACTGTCACCCGCCGTTCAGATACTTCCACCCGTTCCACCCGGGTCCCTTCAATAATTTTCGATCCGGATTCCCGGGCTTTTTCGAGTAAGAGGGCATCAAAACGTTCCCTGCTGACCATGTAAATAATGGGTTCTTCAAAATTAACCGTGACCGGGTTTTTCAGCTGGTAGGTAAAGACTGCACTTCGGACGGTATCTTCAATAACCGGGTTTAAATCAAAATCCAAAAGTTTGACTGCCTTTGGTGTGATGCCGCCCCCACAGGGCTTGTAGCGGGGGAATCGCTTTTTTTCGAGTACGAGCACGCTTATCCCCGCCCTGGATAGAAGGTAAGCCAGGTAGGCGCCAGCGGGCCCGGCGCCCACTATTATTACCTGATGCATTTTTATTCCTCCCTTTACTTGCCGGCGACTAAAAGTCTAATGGATTTCGCCTGGGGTATGCTTATAAAGGGTAATTTTAAATAATTTTCGCTATCGACATGAAAAAACCTTTTACGCTATATCCAGGGTAAAAATTCTCAATAAATATTGAATAAGATAATATATTCTGCAGGACCTTTTTGGGAACAAGAAAGCGCCGGCTTATTAAAACCGGTGCTTTCTATTCAGGATGCATTTGTTCAGACGGGAGTTGATGCGGTTTACAGGAGGGAAGTGGGTTTTCAATAAATCATGTTCTTCCTTTATTCGGCCAACATCCTCAAAACATCTAAATCTTTGATTTTTATCGATGCCCTGTGAAACTCTATAACCCCTTCATCTCTCAATTTACTCATCTCGCGTGAAAGGGAGGGACGGGATACATTTAAAAATTCCGCCAGCTCATTTCGCTTCAGCGGCATTATAAAAGTGAGCTTACCCTGTTTTTTAAACTGCTCTAGCAGGAAAGTGCTGACTTTTCCCCGCATGCTTTTTATCGCCAGGTATTCAACCTTTCTGTTCAGCATGAGCGCCTTGGAGGATAGTATTTTAAGCATGTTTGTAATTATCAGCTTGTGGCTTGCACATGACTTTTCACAGCTCCCGACTATCTTTTCGCATGGCAGAAACATCACCTCGCAGGCTCCCCGCGCCACAACCGTTGCAGGCCACACAACTTTTTCAGCAAACGCGGCCATCTCGCCAAACATTTCCCCCGGCCCGTCCACCGCTATAATAACCCGGTTGCCCGCCGCGCCCTCCCTGGTGACCACGACATCCCCGGCAAGGACTACCCCCAAACCGGTCAATGGCTCGCCTTCCACCGCCACCCATTTATTTCTCTTAAAGCTGCACACCTTTGGTTTCAGACATGTGAGCACGCTGCTTAGTTCATCGGTGTTCATACCCTCAAACAATGCGCATGCCGATAGCGATTTGAGCCATTTTTTATACATTTTTAATCCCCGTACTTTTGGTAACCGAGGCTACCGTTTTTTTAGTCTAATTATAATAGAATTACCTTGCAAGTACAAAAGAAAAACAAAATCAAAACAGAAGGGAGTGGGTGCCAGGTGAAAAGGAAAATCGTTAAGATAGACGAGGATAAGTGCAACGGCTGCGGGCTTTGTATCGATGCCTGCCACGAGGGGGCCCTACAGCTTGTGGATGGTAAGGCCAGGCTTGTTTCCGAAAGCTACTGTGACGGGTTGGGGGACTGCCTGCCGGAGTGCCCGGTTGGAGCGATCGTGCTCGAGGAGCGGGAGGCTGCGGCGTTTGATGAAGAAGCTGTTAAAAAGCATATGGAAGCCAGGTTTAATTCCATGCCGGAAAAACTGGCCTGCGGCTGTCCCGGCACCCATGCCAGAACAATCGAAAGAAAAATTGAAGCAGCGCCGCCTGTCCCCTCTGCGGCAAAAGATGTATCTATCGGGTCACAGCTTCGACAGTGGCCTTGCCAGATTAAGCTGGTACCGGTTAACGCTCCCTATTTTGATAGCGCCCACCTGCTTGTTGCCGCTGACTGCACGGCCTACGCCTACGCAAATGTCCATAATGACTTCATGCGCGGTAAAATCACTGTCATCGGCTGCCCGAAGCTGGATGAAGCAGATTATGCGGGAAAACTGACGGAAATATTAAAAACGCATAAAATAAAAAGTGTTACCGTGCTCCGCATGGAGGTACCCTGCTGCGGCGGGATAGAGAACGCGGTGAAGCAGGCTCTGAGAAATAGTGGTAAGATGATCCCATGGCGCATTGTCACTGTCGCAACCGACGGAAGTATTGTGGAGGATTAATACAGTAGGGAAAAAGCATGGTGAGGACAGAATGTCATAAATACAAAGGTAAGAAGTATTAACGGGAATAAATAATGGGGAGGTTGCCAGATGAGCAAAATGTTTTGTTTTCAATGCGAGCAAACAGCGGGCGGCAAAGGCTGCACCAATGGTGGCGTGTGCGGCAAAAAGCCGGATGTCGCCAACAAGCATGACGACCTGACCTGCGCCCTGGTAGGTCTTGCCCGGGCGGCGCGGGACAAACAGCCGGGCAAGGAAGCCGATGAGCTGATGATGCAGGGACTTTTTGCGACAATTACCAATGTTAACTTTGACGGCAAACGGATTGATGAATTAACAAAACTGGTTCAGGCTGAAAAAGAAAAATTAGGCGGTGCTGAAGACCTCGAGCCCGGTGTCCTCTGGCAGGGGGACACGGATATAGTATCCCTTCGCTCCACCTTGCTGCTCGGTATGCGCGGCATGGCAGCCTACGCCTGGCACGCCTGTGTGCTTGGCAAAAAAGACGATGAAGTTACTTCATGGTTCTACAAGGGTATGCAGGCTATTGGTGAGGAGCACACGGTTGAGGAATGGCTGGGCTTGGTAATGGAGTTCGGGCAGGCAAACCTCAAGTGCATGGCCCTGCTTGACGAGGCCAACACCTCGGCGTACGGGCATCCCGTACCGGTAAAGGTTCCCACCACCATAGAAAAAGGGCCGTTTATAGTTATAACCGGTCATGACCTGCTCGACCTGAAGCAGCTGTTGGAGCAGACCGAGGGCAGGGGCATAAACATCTACACCCACAGCGAAATGCTGCCGGCTCACGGCTACCCGGAGCTAAAGAAGTACCCGCACCTTAAGGGCAATTTCGGGACCGCCTGGCAGAACCAGCAGAAAGAGTTTGACGGCATACCGGGTCCGGTTGTTTATACAACTAACTGCATAGTACCCCCCAGGCCATCTTATGCGGACAGGATCTTCACCACTTCCGTGGTCGGTTATCCAGGCATTAAACATATACCGGAAGGCGGCGGTGTAAAGGATTTCACCCCGGTAATCAACAGGGCGCTTGAACTGGGCGGCTGGGCTGAAGATAAAAAGCTCACCGGGATCAACGGCGGGTCTGAGCTGATGACCGGGTTTGCCCGCAATGCTGTGCTTGGCGTGGCGGATAAGGTGATTGAGGCGGTAAAAACCGGCGCGATCAGGCATTTTTTCCTCGTGGGCGGCTGCGACGGCGCGAGGGCGGGGAGGAACTACTACACCGAGTTTGTTAAAAAAGCTCCCAACGACACAGTTATCCTGACCCTCGCCTGCGGCAAGTACCGCTTTAACGACCTGGATATCGGTGAGATTGGAGGCCTGCCGCGCATTATGGACATGGGCCAGTGCAATGACGCCTACTCTGCGGTACAGGTAGCTCTTGCCCTTGCCGATGCCTTTAAGTGCGGGGTGAACGAGCTGCCCCTGACACTCGTGCTCTCATGGTTCGAGCAGAAAGCCGTGTGTATACTGCTGACGCTCCTGTCGCTGGATATAAAAAATATCTACCTCGGCCCAACTCTTCCGGCTTTTATCTCTCCGAACGTGCTGAGTGTGCTTGTCGATAAATTTAACATCAATCCTATCAGCACTCCTGAGGCAGATCTAAAGACAGTTCTCGGCTAGGGATTTAAAGGAAACAGTAAAAAACCCAAATTGCGCAAAAAGGAAGCAGGGGGGAGCGGGAAGGCTGCCCCTTTTGCTTCCGAATCAACATCTGAAAGCTGTGTTTTATGAATTCAAGAATGGTCTTTAAAAAGCCACTGTCTAAACCTATTCAGCCATGCCGCTTTTAATCAGCCAGTAATGCTGGGGTATTTCAGTTAGAGTTAAGAATAGCGCGGTCAGCAAAACACCGGGGAAAGTCAGGAAAGCGCCCGGCAGGGCTAACGCGCTGAGATATACGATAACTGTCGCAGCCATGAAATCAAACCCGCTGCTCAGCCAGAGGGTACCCGGCATCAGCTTGATTACTTCTATTGCATGAGCGGCAACAGCGATAAGCAGTCCCACCAGGATTGGCTGCCATAGAGCGGCGTAGTTGACCTGCCTGAAAATGACGTCGGATAAATATACTACTGCCGGGCAGACAGCGAGTTTAATTGTTAAACCGGTCACAAGATCACTCCTTTTTAATTGATATAAATTTTATAACACGCATAACTTATTAAATTAATGAGCCGGGTTGAAGTGTACCCCAAATGTTAGACACGAATCTAATATTTGGAGGTGCATTTTATTATGGCTAAATATTCTTTTGTTATTCGCGTAAACACATGTAATGCCGAGGTTTGAAACGGGAAGAAATCTATGAAAAATTAAATGTGTCGTTAGGAGAATATTTATTTTATGAAAAATTTAAATCATAGGAGTGAGTATTGCGGGCTTGGCCTGTGCGCGTGAATGTAAAAATTAGTGATCAATCAGGAAGTTTTGGAGAGGACAGCTTTGCAAGTTGGGTTTGGCCCGGTGAGCTTTTGGGACAATTAATCTAGTTGTTTCCGGTTCTCGGAACGAATCCGATCTTTCCGGTTGCGGATATTCTTATAAACAAACCAGATTACACCTGCGATCAGGGCTGTTAGGATGGTATAGCTGACCGGCCGGAAATAAGGCTCGATCAAGTGCCAGTTCTTCCCAAGCTTAAACCCTACGTAGGGCTTGCTGAACAAGTTT
>DFAP01000007.1:0-223 GCA_002365855.1 Pelotomaculum sp. UBA3103
TTTATATCATTTCACCAGGACGGACGCACGATTTATCCGGGGACAGGTTTTACTTATGAACTTGGAGGGCCCAGGGCACATGCCCGAACCCTGAATATCCCGCTGCCCCCCGGCACCACCGACGAGAGCATGCTCTATGTAGTTGACAATTTGATCCTGCCTGTTCTCAAAGATTTTAGCCCGGATTTTATAGTGAACTCGGCAGGCCAGGACAACCACTACA
>DFAP01000007.1:530-18107 GCA_002365855.1 Pelotomaculum sp. UBA3103
AGGACAACCACTACACCGACCCTCTCGGAAGCATGAAAATTACCGCGCATGGATATGCCAAGCTTACTGAAAAGCTACGCCCGGATCTAGCAGTTCTAGAAGGAGGGTACGCCATCGAAACCGCTTTACCATATGTCAACATGGCGATCATTTTGTCCCTTGCAGGTTTGGACTATACCGGTGTAAGAGAGCCTGACTTCTGGCCAGGCCGGTTTAAGGAAAGCCCCGAGAAGGTGGCCCTGGTACACAGACTGGTAGAAGAGCTATTAGGACATTGGGAAAAGCGTGACAAAGCCGTTCCAGAACCTAAATATGTTGAGGGTAATTATTATCAAAGAGAAAAACATATATTTTACGATACCGATTATATAGACGAAAACCAGGTGGAAAGACTTAGACTCTGCGATCACTGCCCGGGATATTTGTCTATAGAATCTTCGGCCAACCACGGTTATGGTAATGCTGGGAATGTATTATGCCTGTCCATACCATATAGAGCATGTTCAAAATGCCGTAATGAAGCTTTAGATTTATACACTGAGTCAAAGAATAAATCTAAATATCAATATATTTACCTGCAGGATAAAATATCTGACACTTTTATGGGTTACGATACCGGCAAGCGGTCTGAGTGGCGCACCGAGGGTTAGCGGAGGTGTGAATTTGGGTAGGATAATTGTTCTTGACGAGCAGACCAGGAACTTGATAGCCGCCGGTGAAGTGGTAGAACGCCCAGTATCGGCTGTAAAAGAACTTGTGGAAAATTCCATTGATGCAGGAGCAGGAAATATTGTTGTAAACCTTGAGGAAGGTGGGCTGGCCGCAATTACAGTTGCCGATGACGGGACAGGTATGCTTAAAGAAGATCTAATACTTGCCTTTGAGCGCCATGCCACAAGTAAAATTAAACAAACTTCGGATCTGAGCAAGGTCTTGACCCTGGGATTCAGAGGTGAAGCAATACCAAGCATTGCGGCTGTTTCCAAAATGAGCATTACTACGAGGATGTACGGTGAAATAACAGGGTGTAAAGCAGAAGCTGAAGGGGGATGCCTGGTTGACGTAACACCTGTGGGATGCCCGCCGGGTACGAAAGTCGAGGTTAAGAACTTATTTTACAATACACCGGCCAGGCGCAAAACAATGAAAAGCCCTTTCAGGGAAGGGACTCTTTGCGCAGAAATTATCTCCCGCCTGGCGCTGGCACGTCCCGATATAAGTTTTGAATTAAAAAACAAGGGCAAACGTGTTTTTTACTCACCTGGAACCGGCCAATTAATTGACTCTGTAACAGCGGTGTACGGCATAAGCCAGGCCAGGGAAATGTTAAAGGTTTTAAAAACAGAAAACGGTTTGAGCATAATCGGATATACTGGTAAGCCTTCCATAAGCCGCAGCAGACGCGACCACATAATTGTAATTATTAACGGACGCTATGTGAACTGCCCCGAAGTAGCTGGCGCTGTCGATGAGGCCTACCGTACCCTTTTACCGCATGGTCGCAGGCCTGTAGCTGTACTGCTGTTGGAGTTATCACCAGAACTGTTGGATATCAACGTCCATCCGGCAAAAATTGAAGTGCGTCTTTTGGAGCAGGATAGTATTGTCAGGCTGGTCACAGGTTCAATCAAGGAGGCATTACAGGTCAAAGAGATTATACCGCAGACGGTTAGGGAATATATAAGCAGCACCTCTGCTGAAATATACAATAAAGAACACCAATTAAATGTATTTAAACCTACCAGGGTGATAGCAAATATTTCGAGTATCAATTATACTGAGGCAGGGAGTTTCAATTCGGAGAAACCAGTCTCTCAATTGTTTGAACCGTCAATAAATTTACAAACAGGTAGGTCCGCACAAGATTCTGTTGATTATACTGATCACCCTAATCATTTGCCGGTTTTAAAAGTTCTCGGCCAATTACCGCCAGTATATATACTGGCGGGAGGAGATGAGGGGCTTTATATCATAGATCAGCACGCAGCCCATGAGAGGATATTGTACGAAGAAAATTTATCTGCTCAAGGAAAAGAGGCAAGCCAGTGCCTTGTTGTTCCGGTGACGCTGGATTTAGACCACCGGGAAGCGTCACTGCTCTTAGACAAGGTCTTGTGGTTTTCCAAAGCAGGGTTTATTATAGAACATTTTGGAGGAAATACTTTTTTGATCAGGGGAGTCCCGCCTAATTTTCCAATCGGCCAGGAAAAAGTTTTTGTTATGGATATCCTCGATTATTTTCTCGAAATAGGACCGGGTGCAACATTTGTGGAATTTTTTGACCGGGTTGCCTCTGCTATAGCCTGCAGGAAAGCTGTAAAGGCTGGGGATAAACTCGCACTTTCCTCAATGGATACTTTATTACAAAGACTGTCTAATACAGCAAACCCCTTCACATGTCCTCACGGGAGACCTACGTTAATACATCTTTCAAATAAAACCCTGGAGACCCGGTTTAAAAGGTAATAAATTAACAACGTATTTTGAGGAGCAGGTTTTGATTGATACAATTCTTCAAGCCCATTACCGTGAAAAACTAGCAGTCACAACTTCCCTGCGCCCAACGCGCGAGCAGGTTATAACAGCAACAGAGTTGGCCCGAAAGTTTAATGTGCCATTTAAGGATAGAGATGGACTGTCTCTAAAAACTCTTGCTTCTAATCTAAATATCCCTGGTTTGCTAGTGGTATCGTCGCTAAAAATATCATACGTATCAGGTCAGCAGGAATTCTTTTTTCACCCAGGACTTGCCAGGTTGCGTATAAAGGGGCTAAAATATGGGAAAACTGACCAAATGATCAGGGCAATGTCACTTAAAGAAGGAGAAACTTTGCTGGACTGCACCATGGGTCTGGGTTCCGATGCTGTGGTAGCCAGTTACGTATCAGGAGGAACCGGCAAAGTTGTCGGACTAGAGAGTTCCACAGTTATAGCTGTTCTAGTTGAGCATGGCCTTCAGACATACTGCGATCCCGAAAATGATATTGCAATGTCGATGCGGCGGGTGAAGGTTTTTAATATTGATCATATAAATTACCTTTCAGGTTTAGACGCGGGTAGTTATGATATTGTATATTTTGATCCCATGTTTCGTTATCCAAGACACAAATCACCTTCCATAAATGCCATGCGCAACCTTGCCAATCCGGAACCTGTTAAACGAGAAACTATAGAAAAAGCATTGCGAGTGGCAAGGAAACGTGTTGTGATGAAGGAAAGGAGAAACAGTCCAGAATTTAAACGACTGGGTTTTAATGAATTTGTAGGGGGCAAATATGGCCCTGTAGCATATGGAGTTATTGAGCGGTAGGGGAAACGGGGTGAAGGTTACGAATCTGAAACGGCATCCCCTGGTAGTAATCACTGGACCAACAGCAACTGGCAAAAGCCGGGTTGGTGTATTAGTTGCTAAAATAATTGGTGGTGAAATCATATCGGCTGACTCAATGCTTGTGTACCGAGGTATGGACATTGGGACAGCGAAGCCCACCCGAGATGAAATGTGTGGTATCCCGCACCATCTTATAGACATTGTTAATCCAAACGAGGATTATAATGTCGCTCTATTCCAAGCTCAGGCCAGAGCTCTGATAAAAGACATCATTGGACGAAATAAGCTGCCTGTTTTAGTAGGCGGTACCGGCCTGTATATCAGGGCTGTTATAGATAACTATGATTTTAGCTCTCCCGGAAACGATGGTTCGATTAGAAACAGCCTTTTAAAAGAAGCAATGAAACACGGGTCAGAATCACTGTATCAGACTCTTTCCGAGGTGGACCCGGGAGCGGCTTTAAAACTTCACCCTAGAGATACACGAAGGATAATACGAGCCTTGGAGGTGTATCGGCTCACAGGTAAACCGATTTCCAGTTACCACAGAGTTGAAACAACTAGCCAGACTTTATACAACCTGTTAATGTACGGGTTAAATATGGACAGGGATAGGCTTTATCAGCAGATTGAACATAGAGTTGATCAAATGATAACTGCTGGTCTTGTTGATGAGGTGAGAGGACTTCTTAATAAAGGCTTTTCACCTGATCTTAAGTCAATGCGTGGTCTGGGCTACAAAGAAATACTGGAACACTTGACAGGTGTGAGCTCACTCGAGCAGGCAACTGAAGTTTTAAAAAGAAACACCAGGAGGTTTGCCAAAAGGCAGCTGACATGGTTCCGCAGGGATCAGCGCATTAATTGGTTTAATGTCGATGAATATAATAAACATGATGTAATATCCCAAGAAATATCCAGTAGAATAGAAGGAGTACTTAAAGGTTTGTAGAAAATAGAAAACATATAATAGAATAATAATCCATTGAAGGGAGCTCCTGTTATGACAAAACCTCAAATAAACCTGCAAGATGCCTTTTTAAACCAGGTAAGGAAGGATAGTATTCCCGTGACCATTTTCCTTGTTAACGGTTTTCAACTTAAGGGCATAGTGAAGGGATTTGATAATTTCACGGTGATCCTGGAAAGCGACGGGAAGCAGTTAATGGTTTATAAACACGCTATTTCAACTATAAGTCCAATTAAGCCTGTCAGTACTTCTTTTACTGAAACGAAGGGCTCCCCAAATTAATCATGCCGGCCCCTCTAAGTCGAGGGGCTTATTTTTTTAGTCGTAAATGCTCGCCAGATACGTATAATGGTAATGAATCTAGCACTTGTGAGGTGCGGTGAACTATGAAAATAAAGATATGGAATAACCAGAAAACACCTTACAAAAAAGTAAGAAAGTTTGAAAACAAGCTGGGGAAAGCTTCTGCAGCAAGTTATAATACGAGAGCTGAACACTCCGAAAATGATTTCAGACCGCGCAAGAACTCAGGCGAGATCCTTCTTGAGCTTAACGCCCTGGTTGGCCTGAAGGGTGTAAAAATGTTGGTTGAAGAGATTTATTCATATGTAGAAATACAGAAGCGAAGGCAAAAAGAGAAACTTGCCGCAGAACACCTTGGACTTCACATGATATTTAAAGGTAACCCTGGGACAGGAAAAACGACAGTAGCGAGAATTATGGGAAGACTATTCAAGGAAGTGGGTGTAATTCCCAGGGGTCATCTCGTCGAGGTAGAGAGAGCGGACCTGGTTGGGGAATTTATTGGCCACACCGCGCAGAAAACCAGAGAGCAAATTAAAAAAGCTATTGGGGGAATCCTTTTTATTGATGAGGCTTATTCTCTGGCTAGAGGCGGAGAGAAGGATTTTGGCAAAGAAACTATAGATGCGCTTGTAAAAGGGATGGAAGACCATAGGGACAGTTTAATTATTATTCTAGCAGGCTATCAGGATGAGATGGATTGGTTTGTAGAAACAAATCCAGGCCTGCGTTCACGCTTTCCAATTCACATATCATTCCCTGATTTCAGCACTAAAGAATTATTGTCTATTGCTGATCTTATGCTTCAACAAAGGCAGTATAATTTATCCAACGGGGCCAGGGAAGAATTTAGATTTATTATTGATCGAGAACATAAGCGCCATGAGCACAGCGGTAATGCCAGGCTCGTAAGAAACCTGATTGAGAAGGCCATCCGTCGTCAGGCTGTACGCTTGTTAAAGCAGGATAACGACCTGAGCCGCGAAGAACTTATGACTATTACCAAAGAAGACCTTGAGGGAGCGCTTAATCAATCCTACTGCCAGGGTAGGTTTAAAGATTTATAACCATGATAGTCCTTAATTTATATAATAAAGGAGATAATAATGTCTGGAAAAATTGTTGACCTGGAAAAACTAGCCATCGAAGTAGAACATGAAGCTAAGCAGGTATTTAATAATATAGAAGAAACGGCATTATTGAATCATGCCAAGGTCCTTGGTGCATTTCAAAAATCAAAGGTAAGTGAATTCCACCTGAAAGGATCTACTGGTTACGGATACGGTGACAAGGGTAGGGAAATACTTGAAAAAGTATATGCAGATATTTTCCGGGCTGAAGCGGCGCTTGTTCGAGGACAGATAGTGTCTGGCACTCACGCAATTGCCCTCTGCCTTTTTGGTGTCCTGCGCCCTGGAGATGAGCTCTTATCTTTGCATGGCGAACCTTATGACACTCTTGCTGAAGTAATCGGCAGCAGGGGGGAATCACCCGGTTCTTTAAAGGAGCTGAGTGTTGGCTATAGACAGGTTGAACCTTTAAACGAGGGAGGTATTGATTACAATGCTGCAGGACAGGCTTTAAACAGCAGCACAAAAATGGTTTATCTTCAGCGTTCAATGGGATACCGGTGGGGTTCTTCGCTAGGTCTTGGGGAAATTAAGGAAGCAGTAAATTTTATTAAAAAGAGAAACAATGAAACCGTAGTTTTGGTTGACAACTGTTATGGTGAGTTTGTGGAAACTGAAGAGCCGATAGAAGCCGGCGCAGATCTTGTAGCAGGCTCGCTAATAAAAAACCCTGGTGGCGGGTTAGCTCCAACTGGTGGTTACGTGGCAGGGGTTTCAAAATTCGTTGACATGGCTTCTAATCGATGGAGCGCTCCAGGCCTGGGTTCAGAATTGGGTCCATCCGCTGACTTCCAAAGACTGCTTTTTCAGGGCCTGTTTTTAGCGCCGCATATCGTTGCTGAAGCGCTTAAGGGCGCAGTTTTTGCCTCAAGGTTTTTTGAAAAGTTAGGGTTCGAGGTAATGCCAAGGTACGATGAGTATAGAAATGATATCGTCCAGGGCATAAAGCTTGGTACACCTGAAAAGATGCTGAATTTTTGCCGAGGCATTCAGAAAGCCTCACCTGTGGACTCCCATGTTATCCCAACAGCGTATAACATGCCTGGCTATGGGGATTCCGTTGTGATGGCTGCGGGAACATTCATACAGGGGGCCTCTCTTGAATTAAGCGCTGACGGTCCAATGAGGCCTCCTTATACGGTTTATCTTCAGGGTGGTCTTTCCAAGGAATATATAAAACTGGCAGTCATTTCAGCAGCCAGGGAAGTAATAAATATTTAAAATTTTAAGAAATATTAAAAAATAAAAAGGTTTTTACTCTTTTTAAATAGAAAATTTAAAAAATTATTATCTGCGGTGGTGTACTCATGAATTTTAAGCAGCTGGAATCATTTATATGGGTGGCTGAGATGCAGAGTTTCACAAAAGCCGCCCGTCAGTTATACATGAGCCAACCGGCCGTCAGTTTTCAAATTAAAGCGCTTGAGGAAAACCTTCAGGTAATCTTGTTTCAGCGTGGAGATAAAAAGGTAATTTTAACTGAAGCCGGAAGGCTTTTATATCCCGAAGCAAAACAAATGTTAAGGCATTTCCATAAAATTAAAGCGGGTTTGGACGACCTCAAGGGCTTGAAAACAGGACACCTTGTTATTGGTGCCAGCACAATACCGGGGGAATACATTCTTCCACTCCTCATGGGCGGTTTTAAGGAAAAATACCCGGGCATCCAAATCATCCTTAAAATTGCGGACAGCAGTCAGGTGGGGCGATGGGTCAGGGAAAGGGAAATTGATTTAGGAATTACCGGAGTTTCTTTGGAAGGTGAAGGGATAGAGTGTACACCATGGTTAAATGATCAGCTGGTTTTAATTACATCATCTTCTCACCCGTGGGCAAGCCTGGATAAAGTTTCTATTGCCGATTTACAAAATGAATTGATGGTTTTGCGGGAGCGTGGCTCAGGAACACGTAGAACGATTGAACAAAAACTTAGTGATTTCAATATTTCACTTGATAAAATACCGCATGGGATAGAATTAGGCAGTACAAGGGCGGTAATTACAGCCGTTGAGGCAAACCTCGGGATTAGTATAGTTTCAAGATATGCTGTTCGTGAAGCTGTCGAACTGGGACGGATCAGGGAAATCTCAGTAGATGGTCTGGATTTAAGACGTAACCTTTATCAGGCCAGACACAATCAGGGAATGGGTGGTTTTGCTATCGAGGCATTTATATCTTTTATCAATGATAAAGAAGAATGTAGCCGTTTCATTTAATAAAGACACTGCTTAAGGCGGTGTCTTTATATGTTAACAGAGGTTTAACGTTATTCATTGAAATCTGTTATATTTTTCTTACCAGACCGATTACCCTGCCCAACACATCAAGTTCAGTGGTATAGATAGGCTGCATAAGACAATTTTCCGGCTGAAGCCTGATACGGTTTTGCTCCTTGTAAATTCTTTTCACAGTGGCCTCATCTTCAATCAGCGCAACAATAATATCGCCGTTTTCAGCGTTATTCTGCCGCCTGACTATAACCATATCACCATCCAAAATTCCTGCTTCCACCATGCTTTCACCATGAACCCTGAGCATAAAAAACTCACCCGTGCCAGTAAAATGTGTAGGCAGCGGATAAAGCTCCTCCCTGTTTTCAACAGCTAATAATGGAGTACCGGCTGCTACTCGGCCTAAGAGAGGCACATTAATAAATTCAACACTTTCTAGTTCAGGATCATTAAGAACCTCAATTGCCCTGGGTTTGGTAGCGTCACGCCTCAAATAGCCTTTATTTTCGAGCTTCTTCAGGTAGCCGTGGACTGTAGAGCTTGAACTCAAGCCAACTGCCTGCCCTATTTCCCTAACCGAGGGAGGATATCCTTTGTGGCGGATATTTTTCTTAATAACTTCAAGTATAGCTGCCTGCTTTGGGGTAAGATCCGAATTCATAATTACACCAGCCTTTTCTTATTTAGCCATTATAAAAATTATAACATAATATTTTATGGAAATAAAACATTTGTTCGAAAAAATATTTTTATCATTTTTTTATTAATTTAAATTATTAGAAGGAGCCGGCCAATTAATTGTCGAAACAATATCTTGTATACATTGGTATCAACAATTAGCAAAGGGGGGAGTAAAAATTAAAACCATCAACACAAGCGTCATTACGGAAAATGTAGCAAGGATGTGTCAGGAGGCCAACTTCTTCCTGGGAGAAGACGTGATGGAGGCATTTAAAAAAGGGTGCGAGACGGAAGTCTCTAATACGGGAAAAGAGATACTACAGATTCTTATTAAGAATGCTGAGATTGCCCGTGACGAGCAGGTCCCCATGTGCCAGGACTGCGGCTACGCGGTTCTTTTCCTGGAGTTGGGACAAGATGTCCGCATTGAGGGTGGAGATCTCTACGAGGCATTAACTGAGGGGGTTAGAAAAGGATACACTGATGGCTACCTCAGGAAGTCCATCGTGAGTCACCCGCTCGAGCGCAAGAATACCGGTGACAACACACCTCCGGTTATTCACACCAAGATTGTCCCGGGTGAAAACCTCAAAATTACCCTCGCTCCTAAAGGCGGCGGCAGTGAAAACATGAGCCAAATAAAAATGATGAAACCGGCCGACGGAGTGGAAGGCGTGAAAAACTTCGTTCTCGAAGTGGCTAAAAACGCCGGTCCGAACCCCTGCCCTCCGGTTATCTTCGGAGTAGGCATTGGCGGTACCATGGAAAAAGCGGCATTGATCGCGAAAGAAGCGCTGTTAAGGGAGATTGGTTCAAAGAATAAGGATCCGGAAATGGATAAGCTTGAGGCGGAACTGCTGGAAAAGATAAACAACCTTGGTTACGGGCCACAAGGTTTGGGCGGCAGAAACTTTGCACTGGCAGTGCATATTGAAACTTACGCTGCTCACATCGCCAGCCTGCCCGTAGCAGTTAACATTAACTGCCATGCGGCAAGACATAAAGAGGTAGTGCTATAAAAAGAGGTAGTGCTATAAGATATTTACATTAAACAACAAAGAGAGATTAGTTGAATTAACAGGGAGGTGAAAATATTGACCCAGATCAGGCTTACTACCCCATTAACAGATGCAGATGTTGAACAGCTTAGAATAGGCCAGCAGGTTCTAGTGAACGGGGTTATTTATACTGGACGGGACGCTGCACACAAAAGAATGGTAGATCTGATCAATGCAGGTAAAGTCAATGAACTGCCCTTTGATCCCAAAGGTCAGATTATTTACTATGTGGGTCCAAGCCCCACAAAACCCGGAAGAGTTGTTGGTTCCTGCGGGCCAACAACCAGTTACCGCATGGATCCATACGCTCCTGAACTATACAAGTTGGGTCTAAAAGCTTCTATCGGCAAAGGAAAAAGATCCCCTGAAGTAATCGAAGCTATGAAAGAGTACAAGGGCGTATATTTAGCTGCTATAGGTGGAGCCGCAGCTTTGATCGCAAAGTGCATCAAGAGCGCTAAAGTTATCGCATACCCCGATCTCGGCGCAGAGGCTGTTCATGAGTTTGTCGTAGAGGACTTCCCCATGGTCGTTGTTAATGATACCTTGGGCGGAGACCTATATCAGGAAGGCATCAAGCAATACGCGGTCAAATAAGGCTGTATTAAGATATAGATATATACAGCTGTAAATTTGCCAGGGGGAATTATGTCTATTAAGACAAACCTTACCTTTGGGAAGGACCAAGATCGATCCTGGTCATATAATGAAGCCCAACCAATGAGGTTTACAGGTTGGGCTAAGGTCTTTTCCATAAATAACCACACCCTCAATTTAGAACAACATCAATAAATTAAGTGTGGATGTCGCCATTAGTTTGCTTTCTTGGTGGAAGCGGTTACATACAAAATAAATTTATAAAAACTGGGCATGGTATAGTTTAAAGGTATTTTAATCCCGGTAATATTTGTATGGTCCCCGTTAAATTCGTTTGCACGGAGCGGTTATTGCTGGCCGCTTTTTGTGGCTAAAAAATATCATGGCCGTTCTACATAAATTAATTTTTTCGCAGACATAAGAACGGTTGGAGGGAGGAATAAATTAGAGAGATAAAGTTATAAAACTTTAATAACAGAAGAAGGAAAAATGGGACTATGTACCGAAGTACTATAAGGTTAAAAAACTTTTTTTGCAACATTTTTTTAAATAAAGCGCAAAAAACAAAAATGGAGAGGAGAGATTTAGCCTGTGAAAATGTTCGAGTACATGGGTAAGGAGCTTTTTGCCAAATTCGGCCTACCGGTCCCGAAAGGCAGAATGGTTACCAACCCGGAAGATGCCGAAAAAGTCGCCGCGGAAATTGGTGGTCCATGTGTTGTAAAATCTCAGGTTTTGTCAGGTAAAAGGGGTAAAGCTGGGGGTATTAAGTTTCCGAACACTCCAGAAGAAGCCAAGAAGGCTGCTGAAGAAGTACTTAGCATGACCATCCAGGGACTGCCAGTCGAGTGTGTCCTGGTGGAAGAAAAACTACAGATTGATAAAGAACTTTATTTGTCAATCACCGTTGACGGTTCAGCCAAGCAGGCCGTGATGATTGCGTCCGCTTACGGCGGGATGGATATTGAAGATCAGCCGGAAGAATACATTATCAAAAGACATATTGATCCTAACCTTGGGTTGCAGCCTTTTGTTGCCCGCGATGTCGTCAGAAAGATGGGCATTCCTTTAAATAGCCCCCAAGGCAAAGAAATCGTGAAGATTATGCAGCTCCTTTACAAGATTTGTATAGAGAAAGACGCTGAACTGGTTGAAATCAACCCGTTGGTGTATAGCGGCGACAGGGTAATCGCAGCTGACTCCAAGGTTACTATTGATGATGACGCCATGTTCCGCATGAAAGATCTGCCCTTCGTTGATGATAAATCACCTGCTGAAAGAGCAGCAGCCGACCTCGGCCTTTCCTTTGTGGAACTGGAAGGCGATATCGCTGTAATGGCCAACGGCGCCGGCATCACCATGGGAACCCTGGACACTCTCCAGGCATTTGGCGGCACTCCGAGAAACTTCCTCGACTGCGGCGGCGGGACCGGCAGGGAAGCGACTGCCAAAGCCCTGGAAATTCTCTTAGGCCTGAAGCCCAAGGGATTGTTTATCAATATCTTTGGCGGCATTACCCGCTGCGACGATGTGGCCAACGCTTTCAAGGACGTGTATGAGGCTCGCGGTGGCTACCCGGTGCCCGTAGTGATACGTCTTGTTGGCACCAACCAGGAAGCAGGACGGGAAATCTTGAAGTCAATTGGCATTGAAGCGTTCGATTTCATGGAGGATGGTGCCAGAAGGATAATTGAACTTATTAAGTAGATTGTCTGATGCTCTACCTGTAGCGCTAAATCAATATATTTTGAAAAAGGGAGGATAAGTAAAATTGGCTATTATCATTGATGAGAATACTAATGTACTAGTCATGGGAATAACCGGCAGACAGGCCTCATTCCATACCAAGCAGATGCTTGCATATGGAACCAAAATTGTTGCCGGATGCACCCCCGGCAAAGGCGGGGTAGAAGTAGAGGGAATACCCGTATACAATACGGTTAGAGAAGCCTGTGAAAAGCACAGGATAGACGCGTCGGTTATCTTTGTTCCCGCTCCGGCCACCAAAGACGCCGCATTAGAAAACCTTGAAGCAGGCGTAAAGGTAGTTGTAATAGTAACAGAAGGCGTTCCGGTATATGATGAAATTGAAATCGTGGCTTACGCGAAAAGCAAAGGCGCCTATGTGCTCGGGCCGAACACATTCGGTATCGTCTCCGGCGGCAAGTGCAAGATGGGCATCCCCCCCAACCAGTATTTCATTAAAGGAGAAGTTGGCGTAGTTGCCCGCTCCGGGACCTTGACCTATGAGATCGTCGGGAACCTCACCGCCAACGGCCTCGGCCAGTCCACCGTCGTAGGCATGGGCGGCGACCGGGCAGTAGGCCTGACTTTTATTGATGTACTGAAATTGTTCGAAAAAGACGACCAAACCAAGGCTGTGGTAATGATCGGTGAAATCGGCGGTAATAATGAAGAGATCGCCGCTGAATATATCAAGGAAATGACCAAACCGGTTATAGCATTCATCGCTGGCAAAAGCGCGCCTCCAGGCAAGCGCATGGGACATGCCGGCGCCATTATTGAGCGCGGCAAGGGAACCTACCAGGGCAAGGTTGAGGCATTAACAGCTGCCGGCGCCAAAGTGGCTCCGCTGACGTTTGATGTTCCCCAGCTTGTTAAAGAGGCGCTTGGGATTAAATAAATAAGTGGAAGGAGGAGATATCTTGTTTAATCAAGATCAACTGGACAAAATTGCTGCCAAGAAAGAGAACTGGACAGCAAAATTGGAAGCAACCAAAAAGAAGCGTCCGGAAAGGCAAACCCAATTCGCTGTCGATTCCGGGGTGGACATCAACACAGTTTATACTCCGCTTGATCTAGCCGACATGGACTACGATCGCGACCTGGCACTGCCCGGGGAATATCCCTATACCCGGGGCGTACAACCCAACCTGTACCGCGGTCGCCTCTGGACCATGCGCCAGTATGCAGGGTTCGGCTCTGCCGAAGAAACCAACCAGCGCTTCCGCTATTTGCTGGAGCAGGGGCAGACAGGACTGAGCTGCGCTTTCGACCTGCCTACCCAAATTGGTTACGACTCGGACCATCCACTGGCTAAAGGCGAAATCGGCAAAGTGGGTGTGGCCATCGACTCTCTGGCGGACATGGAAATTCTCTTTGACCAGATCCCGCTGGGCAAAGTCAGTACATCCATGACCATCAACGCCCCTGCTGGCGTGCTTCTGGCCATGTATATCGCATGTGCGGAAAAACAGGGATTTAATAAGTCTCAAATTAACGGAACTATTCAAAATGATGTTATCAAGGAATACATTTGTCGGGGTACTTATATACTGCCGCCAGAACCCTCGATGCGGCTGATCTCAAACATCTTTGAATTCTGCTCCAAGGAAATTCCCCAGTGGAACACCATCAGCATCAGCGGCTACCACATCCGTGAGGCCGGAGCAACGGCAGCACAGGAGATAGCCTTTACCCTGGCCGACGGTATCGCCTATGTCGACGCTGCAATTAAAGCAGGCTTAGATGCGGATGCCTTTGGACCTCGCCTGTCATTCTTCTTTAACGCCCACCTGAACTTCCTTGAGGAAGTAGCGAAGTTTAGGGCGGCCCGCCGCGTCTGGGCAAAAATTATGAGAGAACGTTTTGGCGCCAAAAACCCGCGCTCCTGGACCCTGCGCTTCCATACTCAGACTGCTGGAGTCAGCCTGACTGCCCAGCAGCCCATGGTTAATATCATGAGGACTGCCTTTGAGGCTCTCTCAGCAGTGCTGGGCGGTACTCAGTCCCTGCACACCAACTCCTACGATGAGGCCCTGGCGCTTCCTTGCGACGAGTCAGTAATGATCGCCCTGCGCACCCAGCAGGTCATCGGCTACGAGATAGGTGTCTGCGATTTAGTTGACCCGCTCGGCGGCTCATACTACATTGAATCACTGACCAACGCGCTTGAGGAAAAGGCCATGGATTACATCAGTAAGATTGACGCCCTTGGCGGCGCTGTGAAGGCCATTGAGTACATGCAGAAAGAAATCCACAACTCTGCCTACCAGTACCAGCTGGCTATCGACAATAATAAGAAAACCGTTATCGGCGTAAACAGCTTCATCATGAAAGACGAAGAAAAACCAAAAGGCCTCTTGAAAGTGGATCTTTCAGTTGGCGATCGCCAGGTGGCCAAACTCGCTAAGGTAAAAGCAGAAAGAGACAACGCTAAGGTGGAATCCCTGCTTAATAAAGTACGTGAAGCCGCGATGAGCGATGCTAACATGATACCGGTATTTGTCGAGGCTGTTAGAGAATACGCAACACTCGGTGAAATCTGCGGCGTATTAAGGGATGTCTTTGGCGAATACAAGCAGCAAATCGTATTCTAGGAGAAGGAGGAAAGCAGATGAGCGAGAAACGCATTCGTGTTCTGGTTGCAAAGCCAGGTTTAGACGGGCACGACCGTGGTGCTAAAGTTATCGCCCAAGCCCTGCGTGATGGGGGCATGGAAGTAGTATATACGGGCTTAAGGCAGACCCCTGAGCAGATCGTATCTGCAGCGTTGCAGGAAGATGTTAATGTAGTTGGAATGAGCATTCTTTCCGGAGCGCACGCTACCCTGTTTCCACAAGTAGTAGATTTACTTAAAGCGCAGGGTGCAGGTGACATCCTGGTGGTAGGCGGAGGGATCATTCCGGAGGAAGATATCCCGGCATTGAAAGATGCTGGTATATCCGAAGTATTCGGACCCGGCACACCACTTGAAAATGTTGTTAAGTACATTAAGGAAAACGTGAAAAACTAGTATACGCATTTGCAATTGAAAGGGAATGGTGCCGGCTTCTTGCCGGCACAAAACCCCTAAGGATTGGAAGTGATACTAGAGGTTAGTATTTCAGATACCAAAATGATTTGGAGGGATCCGGATGATTAAAAAGATTGACCATATCGGTATAGCAGTCAAGGATCTCAATGCATCGTTAAAGTTTTGGGAAGGTATGCTGGGCTTAAAAGCTGTTGAAACCGAAGTAGTAGAAGAGCAAAAAGTAAAGGTAGCCTTTTTACCTACGGGTGACAGTGAAGTTGAGCTTCTTGAATCAACATCTCCCGATGGACCAATCGCCAAGTATATCGAGAAGAATGGTGAAGGAATCCAGCACATCGCTTTCCGGGTTGATAACCTTGAGCAAAGGCTGGCGGAACTGAAAGAGAAAGGCGTCCGTTTGATTGACGAGAAGCCCCGGCGTGGGGCTGGTGGCGCCAAAATAGCCTTTTTGCATCCGAAAGCCACCTTTGGTATCCTGGTTGAACTGAGTGAGCGCGACTAGAATGGAGGTAATCGCATGAGCATGCAGGAAAAACTGGACCTGCTAAATGAATTAAGGCAGAAAGTCGAAGCTGGCGGTGGCCAGAAAAGAATAGACAAGCAGCATCAAGGCGGTAAAAAAACTTCGAGGGAACGGATTAACGAGCTGTATGATACTGGTTCCTTCAGGGAAATCGATGTTTTTGCCGCAACACAAGACGATTACAAAAACAACAAGACCCCGGGTGAAGGTGTTACATGCGGTTACGGCACCATCGGCGGCCGCAAGGTATATATTTTCGCCCAGGACTTCACTGTAATAGGTGGTTCTCTAGGACGCATACACGCTGCCAAAATATGCAAGACCCTAGACATGGCGATGAAAGTCGGCGCTCCTGTTGTAGGCATTTGTGACTCCGGCGGCGCACGAATTCAGGAAGCTGTTGACGCTCTGAATGGTTATGGTGAAATCTTCTACCGTAATACTATCGCATCAGGTGTCATTCCTCAGATTTCAGTGATTATGGGGCCCTGTGCAGGCGGCGCGGTTTATTCCCCGGCTCTTACCGACTTTATCATGATGGTTTCCGGAACCAGCCAGATGTTCATTACAGGACCTCTGGTTATTAAAGCCGTAACAGGTGAAGATGTAAGCATGGAGGCTCTCGGCGGCGCTGGCACTCATAACCAGGTCAGCGGTGTTGCGCATTTCATGGCCAGTAACGAAGAGGATTGTATCGCCCAGATCCAGGCACTTATCAGTTACCTGCCATTGAACAACCTTGAAGACCCGCCGACATACCCGCCAGTTGAACCGGCCCTAGATAAGGAAACTCTGCTCTCAGTTGTCCCTGACGAACCAAACAAGGGATATGATGTTCGTGATGTTATCAACGCTGTAGTAGATGCCGGCTCATTATTTGAGGTCCACCAGTACTACTCAACAAACGCTGTTGTTGGTTTTGCACGGGTTAGCGGCCAACCGGTCGGTATTATTGCCAACCAGCCGAAAGTGCTGGCAGGCTGTCTGGACATCAACGTATCAGATAAGATCGCCCGCCAAATTCGTTTCTGCGACTGCTTCAACTTACCAATCATTACCTTTATGGACGTACCTGGCTTTTTGCCTGGAGTACAGCAGGAATACGGCGGAATTATCCGTCACGGCGCCAAGATGCTTTATGCCTATTCCGAGGCAACAGTGCCCAAGATTACGGTAATCACCCGCAAGGCATACGGCGGAGCTTACCTGGCGATGTGCGCAGCATCCCTGCGGGCTGATACAACATATGCCTGGCCTTCTGCTGAAATCGCCGTTATGGGTCCGGAAGGCGCCGTCAATGTCATCAACCGCAAGGAAATAGCTGAGGCTGACAACCCGATTGAAATGCGTAAAAAGCTGGTTCAAGATTATAAAGACCGTTTTGCAAACCCGTATCAGGCCAGCGCCAGAGGATTCATTCAGGATGTAATTGATCCGAGGGATACACGGGAAAAAATCATTAGCGCTCTCTGGGATTTATCCACTAAACGCGAAACCAGGCCTAAGAAAAAGCACGGAAATATCCCCATGTAGTGCTGAGTACCGGCATGGAGGAGGAGTAAATTATATGGCAAAAGGCAAAGCCAAATCAGCTGTAAAGCCCGAAGTGCTGGCCGCCATCACAGCGGCACTAGCATTTTATGGTTATTCATCAGAAGCAGGGTATCAAGTAAGTAATATAAAGAAAAGCAACCCGTGGAAAATGGCCGGCCTGCTGGAAGCGATGTTAGGCCGCGACCTGACAATGAGGAATGTCTAAACAGAACTGGGCATAATGAAGAGAGGCCTATCATTAGGAGGGAATTTTTGCATGAAAAAATTTAAAGTTAAGGTTAATGATGAGATTTTTGAAGTAGAGGTAGAAGAGATTGGCGGAAGCCCGGCTGCAGCAGCACCCGCACCGCCGCCGGCACCTGCCGCTGCGCCGCCGCCGGCACCCGCAGCCGCACCGGCACCCGCAGCCGCACCGGCACCCG
>DFAP01000066.1 GCA_002365855.1 Pelotomaculum sp. UBA3103
GAACCGTCCCCATGGTTCTGTGCGAACCGTCCCCATGGTTCTGTGTGTGCCCATGGTTCTGTGGTTCCGCTAACCTTTAATTTAGCTGTAGTATTAGCATCCGAGCCGTTCAAGGGGGTGTAAATTTATGGTCAAGATCGCTTTAACCGCCTTTCACGTAATTCTTTCCGTTGGGCTTATAGTAGCGGTTATCATGCAGTCCGGCAGAAGCGCGGGCCTGTCCGGGGCGATATCCGGCGGCGCAGAAACGTTTTTGGGAAAGAAAAAGGGTTTGGACCAGTTACTGTCAAAAATAACCATCGGGGTAGCGGTACTTTATGCTGTCACCGCCGTAATATTGGTTGTCTGGAAATAAAACCAATCTAAAATAAGTGAAAAAAGTGCCCATGCACCGGAGCGGTCAGACCGGTGTATTTTATTATCACGGATTTGTTGCCGGTCAAGTTGCTAAAAAAAGGTTGATCCTGTAAAATATACAGGAGCGGTTGAAGGGAGGCGGGCAGCATGACCGGCATGGCGCGTGGCGAAAATATGTGCTTTGGCTGCAGTACCAAAAACCCCATCGGTTTGAAGCTTGCCTTTGAACGGGACGGGGAGGTTTGCCGCGCGCATTTTACGGCCGGCCCGGAACACCAGGGTTGGCAAGGTGTTGTCCACGGCGGGTTGGTGGCGACAATATTGGACGAGGTTATGGCCCAATGGCTGTGGCAGCATGAAATTGCCACCATGACTGCTGAAATGACCGTGCGTTACAGTAAGCTGGTCCCGGTAGGGGAAAGGTTGACCATAGAAAGCCGGCCGGTTTCCGGGAGAGGCCGTCTGGTGCAAATGGCTGCCAAAGTGATTTTGCCGGACGGTTCTGTAGCGGCAAGGGCTAAGGCAAAGTTTCTTAAAATTAAACCGGAAAAAGATTTAAGAGGAGCGGATTAAACGTGAATAGAACGGAAGCTTTAACAGTATTGAAAGAAAATTTAAAAAATAAAAACCTGTTCAACCATAGCCTGGCCGTCGAAGCGGTAATGCGCCGGTTAGCGCAATATTTCGGCGAGGATGTGGAGAAGTGGGGTCTGGCCGGTTTACTGCACGACATTGACTACGACCGGACTAAGGACGACCCGGCCAGGCACAGCATTGAAGGGGCGGAAATGCTGTCTGAACTGGGGCTGCCCGAAGACGTGGTCTATGCGGTCAAGGCGCACAACCACCACCACGGCCTGCCGCGCCGGTCCCTGATGGACAAGGCTCTTTACGCCGTCGACCCGTTGACCGGGCTGATCGTGGCCGGAGCTTTGATCAAACCCGAGAAAAAGCTTTCCGCCATAGACGTTTCTTTTTTGATCAACCGCTTTAACGAAAAATCCTTTGCCCGCGGGGCGAACCGGGAAACCATGAAGACTTGCTCCGAAATGGGGCTTTCCCTGGAAGAATTTATGGGGCTCGGGCTCGAGGCCATGCAGGAAATAGCCGCCGACCTGAACCTGTAAGACTGGTATTAAATTTAAAAAGGTTGCGCTTACAACCTGAACCGGGTGAGCAGTAATGAATAACAGGACGGTAACTAAAAACAGAAAAGCAAGGCACGAATATCATGTGCTGGAGACATACGAGGCCGGCCTGGCCCTGAAAGGGACCGAGGTAAAATCCCTCCGCAGCGGGAAGGCCAACCTGCAGGACAGCTTTGCCCGGGTTGAAAACGGCGAGTTGTTGCTGTATAATATGCATATAAGCCCCTATGATCAGGGGAACCGGTTCAATCACGAGCCGAAGCGCACCCGCAGGCTCCTGATGCACAAGCGGGAGATCATGAGGCTTTTCGGTAAGACCAGGGAAAAAGGCCTGGCCCTGATCCCGTTGCAAGTATACTTTAAGAACGGTCTGGCCAAGATAGAGTTGGCCCTGGCCAAAGGTAAGAAGATATACGACCGGAGAGACGATATTGCGGCAAGGGATGCCCGGCGGGAAATAGAACGTGCGGTTAAGGAAAGAGCAAAACTGTATTAACCCATGCAGATATATGGGGGCGTTAAGGTTTCGACGGGGGAAGTTGTGGCAGGATAAGCGAGCCGGGATTCTACCAGCCCGAAAAACGGTGGGAACAGTTAATAATAACTGGCAACAACGAAAATTACGCTCTAGCTGCTTAGATTGCAGCTAGCATCCCACCCGCACTTGCCTGTGGAGCGGGATTCGGGGTGTCAAAAAAGCAGGCTGGCTCTTGAACCAATTCTCGGAGGTTTAAGGGGACACTGATCGAGATAGCTCCAGCGTAGCCTGGTTGTGGGCGCCGCCGGAGCGAACCGAAAACACAACCTACGCTCGTAGAAGGTCTTGCGGCTCTTCTTTCGGACGGTGGGTTCGACTCCCCCCGCCTCCACCAAATGTAAACTCAAATACTGATACAATACGGAAGCCCTTATAGCAAGGGCTTTTCGTGCTTTCAGGGACAAAACAAGCAGCAGGAAAAGGTTGAATTTACTCCTTTGCACACCTTTCTGCCAAAAAGTATGCACACCCAGGGTGCAAATTTTATTAAGGGGTGTGCATTTTTTGTTTGGGGTGTGCAAACAATTTAGCAGAAATAGAAAAATGATATCTTTTCCCGGGCTTATATTTCCCTGGAAAGCGGAGATTGTCCGGGGGAACATGCCATAGATAAATCAATGCCTATATGATAAAATATGTAAAAAGAAAAAGTGCAGGTGAAAACCTTGAAATATGCAAAGTGTCCGTATTGCGGCAAATATACCTTTGAAGCAGACTTTGACAGAATGTTTGCTATAACTGCTGCTGACAAAGCGATCCCATTCAAAACGAAGACACTGATTATAGAGGCGGCGCAAATTAAATGAGTTAAAACAAGCAAAAGAGGCATATAAGGCAGGCAAAAAAATAGTATTGAAGAAAATTCAACACAAAAGGCGGTAAAGGTCGTTAAAGACAAAATATACTTATGCCCATTGGTTAATAGAGAAATACCTGGCGATTACTGTTACGATATTGTCATGGTTGCTTATAGCTATATCAAGCCAGCTGTAATAGACGATGAAATTTCTGGGGATGCAGCAGATATAGCGAGAAAAGCCCTTTTATCCAAATCCTCTATGGCTAGAAAATTAAGATGTTTTTCGGGGGAATATATGTGGAGCGTATCTGAAGATGGTAAAACTATCGGTTCAGAAGGACCGGAAAAGGGGAAAATTATTAAAGATGAAGAACATGTGCATGGGGCAAGAATCACCCTGGAAGAATGTTATCCATGCATTCCTTTTGCTATTACCTGCGGGATTTATGGGGCTGATGGTACATACTTCCTATGCATCTGATATTGCAGAGGCCCTTCAAAAATACCAGTGCATGAAAGAAGAAATTAATGATATTTTGAAAGATGACGACCATAAAGAGGGTACCTTAACCCAGAAGATAGAACGATTTGTTAACAGATATAGTTAACATATAACGTACGAGAGAGGTATCTGTTAAATGGGCCAAAGCTTTGGAATTAGTTGTAGAGAGTGTGATTACACAAAAGACTTCAGGATAGGGATTGGGATGATGTATAATCCTTACAGCCTTAGAGATTTGGACTCTGAATTTACGTTACTCCCCAGTCTCATCCGGTCAAAAAAGACCGTTGCTCATATTAAAAGATTATTGGAAGAAAAAAAAGCAGAAATTGCAGATGGCTATGGCCATGAGATATACCGCTGTCCAAAATGTGGGGAATTCCATGGGCGATTTTATCTTTGTTTAGATTATTACAGCGGTAGTTATGAAGTTGAATATAAATGTCCAAAGTGCAAGGTCCCATTGAAACTCATTGATTATGAAATTACGGAGACTGACGGCTGGCAGGAGAAAGAAATCAATCTTGAAAAGTATCCTTGTCCTAAATGCGGCAATTATAGTTTATATGAGGGCGGTACAGTGTTAATCTTATGGGATTGAAGTAAAAGATTGGTAAAAGGCAGGTGAATGTGGACGTGTCACCAGGATTTCTATTAGGCCTGGCAGGTCTAGCAGCTTTTACAGCAGGTTTAATTTGGTTTGGGTTTTATAAGATTAAAAACCTTTCTACAAGGGCCCCTTCCGTATTATTATTATTCCTCTCAATTATTCTTTGTGTTACTGGCTATTTTCTAACGCCAACAGGCATGGCAAACCTGCGGCTCATTATTAGCAGCCTTATAAATTAATAAGAAATGGAGACCTCTAATAAATGAAACCGGCAATAGTTAAATATAAAGGAAAAAGGAAAAACAAGTAAAGAAAAAATTAACGGCAAATCATACAGAGCTTATGCTTTGGATTATTGGAATAATGAGTTGAAATGTTTATATATTAGAGACGAAACTGGCAAAATAACTGGGTGGCATGATTTTGATGAATTCAATGTCTTAGAGGATATAGATAATGTCGTTAACCCAGAAATGATTGGAAAAGCAATTGTACGTTATAAAGGAAAGTCAATTATTACCAAGGAAGAATGGAAAAGAAGCTGTTATTGGTACCCTTTTTTATGGTCAGAAGATGAAACGAGTCGGGAAACTGACTTGTCCTATGGCCAAGATTATATAGCTATTGGAATAGGCTGCAAGCTGTACGAAACTCTTGTTTACCATGTCCTTACTGAAGAAGGATATACTTATCCTTACGATGCCAGGTTATTTATTATTATAAGCGATCCGGATGGGATCCTTGCTCCCGAAACAGGAAAGCGGATTTTTGATTTTACGGTATTTGAAGAGAGTAACGGATTTTAGCGATTTGTTTAGGCTTGCGCAATTCCTAAAGATGTACCAAACCAGTAAATGAAATGTCCTTTCTACAAGGGCTTTTTTTGCTTAATGGAGAAAAAACCCGCTAAAGAATTGCTGCCGTCAAGTATATAATATTCAATAATTTCCAAATTAATGTTGCTATAGTTCGTTTCTACGATTATAATATAAACAATACATCAAATTTTTAGAAGGTGGGCACATGGATTACATCACAACCAAAGAGGCTGCTGAAAAATGGGGCCTTACCGAACGCCGCGTGCAGGTCTTATGCAGGCAAGGGAAAATATCCGGTGTATTCCGTCTTGGTTGGGCGTGGGCAATTCCTAAAGATGCCACCAGACCGGAAGATCATCGTAAAACCAGATATAAAAAAGATTTAGAAGGTAAGACGGGAGGTACAGAAAGTGGCATATCTGACCCCGGAGTATTTGTTGTAAGATAAAAATACCGAAAGTTGCAAGTTAAAAATCCATAATGTTGCAATTGGAAATTCCATAGTATTGCAAAAATCCATTGCAGGCATAAACCACAAAATATATCCTTGTATCTGACCAAAGATGCAAGGAGGAAAGGAATATGCTTACAATGGACAAGATACATGATATCAGATACCGTTTTTTCGTGAAAGGAGAAAACATTTCCCAAATTGCGAATGTACTTAATTTGGACTGGAAGACGGTTCAGAAGTATGTCGATATGACGGACTTCAACGAACCGGCCCCCAAACCGGCTTCTAAACAGCGTCTCTGTCCCAAACTGGATCCCTACAAGCCAACTATTGACAAATGGCTCGAACAAGATAAACAAGCACCACGCAAACAGCGGCATACAGCTAAGAGAGTATTCCACCGTCTTAGAAAAGAGTTTCCTGGGTTTGACTGTTCGTACAGGACCGTTGCTTCCTACTATGCCGTAAAACATAAAGAACTTTTTAACGGTGTCAGGAGTGGATATCTTCCGCTTGAACATCATCCAGGCGAGGCGCAGGTTGATTTCGGAACAGCTGATTTTTATGAAAATGGCACGCGGCTAACCGGGAAATACCTTGAGGTGTCATTCCCCTGCAGCAACAAAGGCTACCTGCAACTATTCTACGGTGAAAACATGGAATGCCTTCTGGAAGGACTTGACACCATCTTCCGGCACATCGGTGTTGTACCCAACGAGCTATGGTTTGATAACACAAAAACCATCGTAACGAAAGTTATCCGAGGTGGCGGACGCGAGACCACGGAACGGTTTGACCGTTTCCGGGAACACTATCGTTTCCATGCCGTATTCATGAACCCCGGTGAAGGCCATGAAAAGGGTAACGTAGAAAATAAAGTAGGTTACCAAAGACGTAACTTTCTTGTCCCCATACCGCGTTTTCTTGCGCTATCCGATTTTAACCGGCAGCTTCTAGATATGTGTGAGGAAGATGCTAACAGGGTGCATTACCGCCATAATGAGACGATCGAGGAACTTTTTGCTGAAGATTTAAGACATTGCCATCCGCTTCCTGAAATTGAGTTCGACCTGAGCGGCAAAAGGAGTGTTACCACTAACAGCTGGGGCAAGTTTTATCTGAATAAAGGAATGCATGAATATTCGGTTTCACCAAAACACGCAAACACAACTGTTAACCTGAAACTCACATCATCGCTTGTCATAGTTATGGACGAAAACTACCGCGAAATTGTAAGGCACCGTCGCCTTTATGGCGATACCAAGCAGCAGAGCATGGACTGGTTTCCATACCTCAGGCAGCTTTCCATACGTCCACGCGCCTTGAAGTATTCGGGTATCTATGACATGATGCCACCTACAATGAAACAGTTCCTTGAGGGCTGTTCCAATACAGAAACAGGAAAAGTTCTTAAAGTTTTGGCGGAACTCACAGACAGAACCGGCTTTGAGAGTGCGCTCAATAGCGTCAATCAAGCGCTCTGTTACGGTGCATCCGATGCGGAAAGCCTGAAGAATCTCTACCGGCGTATTTACGCAGATGTGCCGGAACTTCCACCGATGCCGCTTGATCCGGGAATACCGGATGTCGGTCAGATGACAACCAACCTTATTGCTTATGACGTCTTCCTGAGAAAGGGAGGTGCCGCAAATGCTTGAAGAAGAAATCATAGGCTGTTGCAAGAAACTAAGGTTAAGTCGTAATCTGGCCGATATGGCACAGACAACGCAGGGCGAATCACATCAGGAATACTTATATAAACTACTGTCTGCAGAACTGAAGAATCGTGAACAGGTACGTGTAGCCAAACTGATTAACAGTGCAGGTTTCTACAGTATCAAAACATTTGACGGATTCCGATTTGATGAAATCACTCTTCCTTCCGACTTGACACAGGAAAGCCTGAAATCCCTTGATTTTATTAGTGAAAAGAAAAACGTCATCATGTACGGCAGGACAGGAACAGGAAAAACCATGCTTTCCACTGCGCTTGGTGTCACCGCTTGCAGAAAAGGTATTCCTGTCAGATTCTACCGTACCGCAGCACTGGTCAACCAGCTTTCGGAAGCCAAAAAGACAGGTGCTTTAGGGACACTGCTGAAAAAACTGAATAAAGCATCTGTCATTATCCTTGATGAATGGGGCTATGTGCCATATGACCGTACCGGTGCCCAGTTGCTTTTTGATTATCTCTCCGAGATACATGAGCAGAAGTCCATCATACTGAATACGAATCTGGAGTTTTCAAGGTGGGTTAATGTACTCTATGATGAGCAGATGACTGCTGCCCTTGTAGGCAGGCTCATGCACCACTGCCATCTTATCCTATTTCCGGGAGAGAACAACCGGCTAAGGGAATCCAGCATCAATGACCTTTACCGCTCAATATCGTCACCAAAAGGAGAATAGATGACATGACCATATTACAATATGTTGCGAACTGGGACACAAGCTTTCTGAAACGGTCTGAAATCTCCCGGATGACAAAGTGATGAATTGAATGTGAATCCGGACCACTGCCTCCCTTTTGATTAACTCAGGTAACAAATGTCTGCAATCTATCTATTTCCCTGCTAAACAGGGCGCGGAAATAGAACTTGCAACATTATGGAAAATGGAGTTGCAATACTATGGAAAAATTACTTGCAACTTTTTGTAAAAAGTTCTTGCAAAAAACAAAGAGCACCACGTGCTGTAGGATATGCCCACGGTTATATCGTTTCGATCCTGGGAAACGCAGCATTCTTGATAGCAAGGCCCTGGAACACTCCGGGGCTTTTTCTATACCTGATAAAAAGAAAGAACAATGGAACCACAGGCAAAGGCTTGTGGGTTTTTCATGCCCAAAGATAGGAGCGTATAATAAATGCTCTGCAAAAAGGTGTACTGCCTGTTCCCCAGTTGTATTAAGAAGGTGAAAACTAATGCCCAGAAAGCCCAAAAGCCCCTGCCGCCATCCCGGCTGCCCGGAACTGACGGAGGACAGGTTTTGTAAATATCACCAGCAGGAGTACCGCCGGGAATATAACCGGGAGCAAAGGCCGGAGTATTCCAGGAAGCTCTATCGCAGTAGCCGCTGGCGGAGATTGCGCAGACGGTTCCTGCAGGAAAATCCTTTGTGCGTGGAGTGCAAAAAGACTGGTCGGCTTATCGAGGCTACTGTGGTGGACCACATCATCCCGCACAAGGGAGACGAAAAGCTCTTCTGGGACGAAGACAATCTCCAGGCCCTTTGTAAATCCTGCCACGACCGTAAGACTGCGGCTGAGGGGCGCTGGGGAAAGAAGGGCAGAGTCTACCGCTACTGATCAACGGGGGTAGGGGGTTATTAATCTCTACAGCTTTTTCTCCCCGATGCGGCGGCGGGGCAACGCGCGAGAATTCGCAAAATTCCAGGGTGGGGGTATTAAGGCCTCAAGCCCCGGATTTAGTGAGTTTAAGTATTAAAAACCTTCCAAAACAGGTGGAAAGGAGGCGGTCATTTTGGAGATACAACGGATTCCCTTGAACGAGATTAACCCGGCCAAATACAACCCCAGAAAGGATTTAAAGCCCGGGGATCCGGAGTACGAAAAACTTAAAAAATCCATCCAGGAGTTTGACCTGGTGGAACCCCTGGTCATGAACCGGCGGGGAAACGTGCTCATTTCAGGACACCAGCGCTTAAAGATATTAAAAGAGCGGGGCGATACGGAAACGGAAGTCTCAGTAGTTGACTTGCCTCCTGAGCGGGAAAAAGCTTTAAACATTGCCCTGAATAAGATCGATGGCCAGTGGGATATGCCCAAGCTGGAAGAGCTGTTAAAAAATCTGGATGATGAATTAAGGGATATCACAGGCTTTGATGCCCAGGAGATAGAGGAGATGTTAGGCTTTCAAGAAGAAGTCCGGGAGGACGATTTCGACGGGGAAGAGCCAGTAGATCCCATTACACAGCCCGGAGATCTCTGGATTTTAGGACGCCATCGGCTGCTCTGCGGCGACAGCACAGATCAGGCTGCTATGGAAAAGCTGATGGACGGGGAAACTGCCGACTGTGTCATTACCTCTCCCCCCTATGCCATGCAGCGCAAGGATGACTACGGCGGGATTCCCGCTGATGACTATCCGAACTGGTTTTCCCAGGTAGCCCAGAACATCTACTGGGTGCTGGCCGACAGCGGTTCTTTCTTTGTCAACATCAAAGAGCATGTGGAAGACGGACAGCGCTCCCTCTATGTCTTTAAAAGCATTATTGCCCTGGTGGAAGGAGGCTGGCGTTATGTGGACCAGCTGATCTGGACCAAGACAGGGCTGCCCGGCGGCTGGCCCAACCGATTAAGGAACGACTTTGAGCCGGTACACTTCTTTACCAAGAAAGAGCATATCGACTGGATGGTGCAACTGGTGGAGGCAGACGGGGATAGGCTTGATGATCTTGATCCCTATCTGGTGGAAATGTATGAGGACATCTTCCATTTTGCCAAGAGCAAGAAGATCAAATTTAAACCTCGAGCGGTAGGAAGGATGTCTGATTTTATCAGAGTCTCCAGCAAGACCAATAAATCAAAAGGCAGGTCCGGCAATATCAGCGTCAGTGGCAAGTTCAAAAAAGGGGTGGCCCGGGCGGGGAATGTGCTGCAGATACCCGGCAATCAAGATTCAGTCAAACACTCGGCCGTTTTCCCGGTCAAGCTGCCCGCCTTTTTTATCAAACTAACTACCGACGTGGAGGACAACGTCTTAGATCCTTTTAGCGGCTCCGGCACCACCCTCATGGCCGCCGAACAGCTGGGCCGCAGCTGTTATGCCATGGAGCTATCCCCAGCCTATTGTGATCTGACCGTCAAACGCTGGGAACAGTTCACCGGCGAAAGAGCAACTCGG
>DFAP01000065.1 GCA_002365855.1 Pelotomaculum sp. UBA3103
ACAAAAAGCGGTCAAGTCAGGTTCTAGTAATTCTTGAAAGAGTTAAATGAAATAAAGGTTAGTGTAGACAGGAGAAAGCTCTAGCGGCCTCCTTATTAAACTACTCTATCCTATGCCATAAGGAATAAAATGGTTACGTATTACAAAGATCAAAAATTTGCGGAAAAAACACAGTTTAAACATCCCGCGCTTTTTCAGTTTATATATAGACAAGTTAGTAGTGGTTGGTATAATAGCTTATGAGGTAAATCTAATATATGATGGAGTGAACGTATTGGCTGGTTCTCCTAAATTTTGCGGGAGACGAAAAAGGTGGAACATCGTAGAAAGCGTTTTTTTTGTTTTGCTTATTCTTGTTTCTGGATATATCTTGCTCAAATCTCCTGTTTTTGAGGTACGAAAAGTTATGGTCCGCGGCAACCATTTTTTAAACGAGGATCTAGTCAGGTCTGTCGCAGATATAAGCCCCGGCATTAATATTTTTAAGGCAGATCTTGAAGGAGTGGCTTCCAACTTAAAGAAAGTTCCAATGATCAGGGAATCAAGTATTTCAAGGTCGCTGCCTTCCACGGTAATAATTGAGATCATAGAGCGTGTACCCCTGGGCTTGTTACTTACCAATGATGGTCTTATAGAAGTCGATGAGGAAGGGGTATACTTGACTAAAGGAGGCGCCGGAACCCCCGGACTCCCAATCATTACGGGGGTGCAGGGTGATATGGCCGGCGCCGGCCCAGGTCAGGTCGTCAGAGCGGAAAGATTGGGGGAGGCTCTGATAATTATAAGCGAGTTGCCTCGCGATGTGACTTCAAATTTATCCGAGGTAAATTTGGACAAAGATGGCCAGGTTAAATTGTATACTGTTGAAGGGATTCAATGCCGTTTTGGCTTGGCCTCGGAGGTCAGGGAAAAAGGAGCAATTCTGTCTCAAATCATTACGGAGTTGCGTAAGCAGGGTGCCAGGGTTAACTACATAGACCTCTCGTGTGCCGATCAACCAGTAATATATTATAAAAAACAGTAGCGGAGGCGAAAAGACTTGAAAGGCTACCAGTGGGCTCTCGTTTTTGTAGGTCTGGTTCTGGGATTAATGCTGGCTTTCCAGTTCCGGGTTACAACAGAAATTAAAGCAGCTGAGCCTGTTCAGAGAGCTCAGATACTTACAGCCGAGGTAAGTCAGTTGAAAGAAAACCGCGATGCTATGCAGGCCCAAGTTGATTCCCTGCGCTCCAGCCTCGACCTTATTTCTGCAGGTCCCAGGGACGCGGAACTGAAAGAAGAGCTGGACAGGGCCCGAATTTTGGCTGGAGTAACCGAGTTATACGGCCCGGGTGTTGAGGTAACGCTTAATGACAGTAATATAACGATTAAACCGGGGGAAAACCCCAACCTGTATGTTTTGCATGACGAGGATGTACTGCGTGTGCTTAATGAACTCAGGGCTGCTGGGGCAGAGGCGTTATCAATTAACGGTCAAAGAATTCTTGCCAACACTGAGCTGCGCTGTACGGGTCCAACCATTGTCGTGAATAAAAATAAACGGCTGGCCCCCCCTTATGTTATTACTGCTATAGGAAATCCTGATACACTGGAAAGCTCTTTAAAGATGAAGGGCGGTGTTGCTGAAACCCTTCAGTTTTGGGGGATACAGGTAGTAGTAAAAAAAGCTCCCCAGGTCACGATACCGGCATATTCAGGTGGTCTTAAGTATGAATATGCCATTATCGGTTAGGAGAGGAAAATTTTGAAAAAGACCACGAAATTTAACAAATCAACATATGCTTCAATAACACTGGTTGCCTTATTAACTGGGATGTTAATGGTGTTTCAGTTTCGTGCTACCAGCAGCATTGCCCGGGGTATTCCAACAGACAGGGTTCAAGAACTGACCATCGAAAAAAAACAGGTTGAGAGAGATCTGGCAAACCTGGTTGAAGAAGCTGATGATCTTGCCGCCAAGCTAGAAGAGGCCGGTAAAGGAAGAACAGAAGCGGCTGTAGTGCTGGAGAGCGAGCTTACCAAGGTAAAGCTTTATGCTGGCCTCACCCAGATGGTAGGCCCCGGGGTTGAAGTTGTTTTGGATAACCCGCCTGGCGCCACCGGACATGGCAGCAGTCCGGGTTTATTCAACGTCCGGGATGAAGACCTGTTAAAAGTCATTAATGACCTGCGCGGCGCAGGTGCAGAGGTGATAGCTGTAAATGATCAGAGGATCCTGGCAACGAGTGAGGTCCGCCTGGCTGGTAATCACATCAATATAAACCTTGCCAGGCTATCGCCTCCTTACAAAATTCACGCTATCGGGAACGCAGGCGTTTTAAAAAGCAGCCTGGAGATAAGGGGAGGATTGGTTGAGTACCTTAGCGCTAACGGGATAATTATTAACGTGCAGACGTCAGACAGCATTATAGTGCCCGCTTATACAGGCGGCCTGCGTTTTGATTATTCCAAACACGCTCTTAGGTAATCCTGTGTCTCTTATCATAAATTTAAATAAGGGTGGTCCGCTATGTGGTTAGGTCTTTTTTTGGGAATACTAGGACTCGCTGTAGGTGCGGCAATAGGGCTTAATTTACCTTTGATGCTGCCCCACGCCTATGCTAAGTACCTGTCAGTCGCGGCACTGGCTGCTTTAGATTCGGTTTTTGGCGGCATTCGCGCCGCCATGGAAGAACATTTTGACAACTCAATCTTCTTGTCAGGTTTTTTTAGCAACGCCCTGTTGGCTGCAGGCCTGGCATTTATAGGAGAAAGATTGGGTATCGACCTTTATCTGGCAGCCGTAGTTGCCTTTGGTGTAAGACTATTCCATAATTTAGCAATTATACGGCGTCATCTGCTAAAAAAAAGATAAAACAAAAAGGGAAATCACTCTTAATGTGGAATTCTTAACAAAACAAGTAAAGTTTAGCACAGGAGGTGCCGCGGTTGGCCAAGAGGCATCCCGTTATACTGGCCGGCCTTGATGTAGGTACTTCAAAAACGGCGGTTATTATTGCAGCTTATCGTAGTGGTGTTCCAAAGCTGTTGGGCTCGGCAATAAGCCCAAGTGTAGGTATAAACAAAGGGATAATATCCGTAATTGGGTCTGCGGTTAAATCAATTGGACACGCTCTTGAGAAGGCTGAGAAAATAGCAGGGGTTAAAGCTTCTTCCGTATATATCAGTTATAACGGCGCGGATATCACTCTAAGGCACTGCCGGGCAGCCCGGACATTAAATAAACGAGTAGATTGGCGGGATAATAACAGGTGCGGGTCCGACCCCTTCACATTTGTAATTGAGGGAATACCCCGTGACGAAAAGGTTTTACAGCTTATTACCCCGAGATTGATCCCAAACGAATTTGGTATTATGCCCGAGTTAGACGCCAGAGCAATAACCGCAGGAAACCGCAGTATCTCAGACCTGTCCGAAAGCGCTGGTCTGTCCGGACTGGTGGTAAAGGGTGTTATATACGCTCCTATGGCAGGAGCTGAATCTATATTGAGTCCTGCCGAAAAGGAACTGGGCGCTATCTTAATAGATTTTGGCGCGGGCACTACTACAATCAGCGTCTTTGACAGGGGGATGATCAGGGAAACCGCGGTTCTCCCGGTGGGAGGAGAGCATCTGTCAGGAGACCTGGCTATCGGACTTCGCACATCTCTAGCCATGGCGGAGGAAATACTGGCAGGAGATCCCATCGTAGATATTGAGAAGAAGGGTATTTCAGTTAAACCAGGATGTTTTAAAAATAATGAAATGCAGGCTCAAGATCATTTAGCCAGGTCGATCATAGACGCACGAATTGCTGAAATTGTCAATTTAATCGCCTTATCAATTGATAAATTTGATTACTCCGGCTCACTTCCTGGAGGAGTGGTGATTTGCGGAGGTGTCTCCCGAATGGGCGGTATTTGTGATTTGCTGAGAACAAGGTTAAAAAGACCTGTAAAAGTTGGCTCGTTAACTGATATTGAGATGGATTTGTCCCCTGCTTATACCAATGCGGTTGGCCTGGTTAAGTACGGGAGCAGGCTGATTACCGGGGAAAAATACGGCGTCAGATCTCAGGGTCAAAACAGTGTCCTAGGCCGGTTTTTGGATTATTTCGGCCCGCAATGAAGTAATCAGTAAGTTAAACAATATAGTTATAGTTTATTAATTACAGAGGGGGACAAAGCCATGCTTGATATTGAACTCGACCTTGACCAGTTTGCTAACATTAAGGTTATCGGGGTCGGGGGGGGCGGCAACAATGCAGTGAACCGGATGATCTACGCAGGTCTTAAGGGTGTGGAGTTTGTTTCGGTTAACACCGATGCCCAGGCGCTTTATCTGGCTCAATCCAACCACAAAATCCAAATCGGAATAAAACTCACCAAAGGCCTCGGTTCAGGAGGCAACCCCGAGATTGGCCAAAAGGCAGCCGAAGAAAATCGCGATGAAATCATGCAGGCCCTTAAGGGATCAGACATGGTCTTTGTAACTGCGGGAATGGGTGGCGGCACAGGAACTGGTGCTGCGCCAATCGTGGCGGAGGTGGCAAAAGAACTGGGCGCCCTCACAGTAGGCGTTGTCACCAAGCCTTTTACCTTCGAGGGCCGCAAGAGAGCTGCCCAGGCAGATAGCGGTATAGAAAATCTAAAGGCAAAAGTGGATACTCTTATTACCATCCCCAACGACCGTCTTTTGCAGGTTATCGAAAAACATACATCGATAGTGGAGGCATTCCGTATCGCAGATGACGTGCTGCGCCAGGGTGTCCAGGGTATTTCCGACTTGATTGCCGTACCAGGGCTTATTAATCTGGACTTCGCCGATGTTAAAACAATTATGCAGGAAACGGGCTCAGCCCTGATGGGTATTGGAAGCGCCAGCGGTGATAACAGGGCAACCGAAGCTGCGCGCGGGGCTATATCCAGCCCGCTGCTGGAAACATCAATTGAAGGAGCCAGGGGGGTGTTGTTGAACATAACTGGAGGAACTTCCCTGGGATTGTTTGAGGTAAACGAAGCTGCGGAAATTATATTCCAGGCCGCCGGTCCTGAAGCTAATATAATATTTGGCGCCGTGATAGATCAACAAATGGAAGACGAGGTAAGGGTAACGGTTATTGCTACTGGTTTTGAACAGAGGGTACTTAAAAAAGAACGAAACAGAGCCGAACTTGAGATCAAGCCTTTCTCCAGCCATGATGATCTGGACATCCCGGCATTCCTGCGCCGGCGCTAATGATTACGACCCCCTGATGAAGGGGGTTTTTATATGCCCAGGTGTCTTTGTTATAAATATTATAAGTCTAGTATAATACACCTTTTAAGTCTTGACCTCTTAATGGACTTGGTGTATAAAAAAGGAGAATCAAAGACGAAGTTCTTTGATATTTTGCATAAAAAGCATTATTATAAGTAAAGCTTAAAAATATCAGGATAATCTAATTTAGATATGTCAGGAGAAGGGGGTCAGAAATGCAGAAGTTAAAGAAGAGCCGTCTAACCGAGTTTTCCAGCAGTGCCGGGTGAGCGGCAAAGATAAGTCCTCAGGACCTGGCACAGGTGCTGTGCCAGCTAACACCCGTGGAGGACCCTAACCTGCTGGTTGGTTCCTCTACCTTTGATGACGCTGCTGTTTATCGCCTGACAGGGGATATGGCTATCGTTCAGACGGTGGATTTTTTTACTCCAGTTGTTGATGATCCCTATGCATTCGGCTCGATCACCGCAGCAAATGCCTTGAGCGATATCTATGCCATGGGCGCCAGGCCGATTTTAGCTCTCAATATCATAGCTTTTCCATGCAAGGAACTACCCCTGGAAATCCTGGTTGAAATACTCCGGGGCGGGGCCGACAAGGTGAAAGAGGCGGGAGCGCTGATGGTCGGAGGTCATACTATCGAAGACCGGGAGCCGAAGTATGGTCTGGCTGTTACAGGCCTGGCGCATCCCGACCAGATCACAACTAATGCCGGCGCACAACCCGGCGATGTCCTAATTTTGACCAAACCTTTGGGTGTAGGCATCATCACAACCGCAATTAAGGGCCAGTTGGCAGACGATTCTGCTTACCGGGCAGCAGTTGATTTGATGGCCTCCCTGAATGACCGGGCTGCCAGGGCTATGTCCGAAGTGGGAGTTCATGCCTGTACGGATGTTACCGGCTTTGGTCTGCTTGGCCATCTTTACGAGATGGCGTCAGCCAGTGGAGTAAGCGCGAGGATCCACCTGGAAAAAGTTCCGGTACTGGCACAGGCCCGCCCTCTGGCTGAGATGGGCATGATTCCCGCGGGAGCGTATAGAAATCTAGAACACCTGGCTCAAAGAGTCCAGTGGGAAAATGAGATTGAAGAATTGGACAAATTGCTCCTGGCGGACCCTCAAACTTCGGGAGGCCTGTTAATTGCTGTGTCTGAAGAAAAGGCTGCGTCTCTTCTTGAAGCCATGCGTAAAGAGGGTGTAGACGCTACAGGGATTGGAGAAATGTTTGAATCTGAAGAGACCATGATTAATGTTTTCAGGTAAAATCCATCAGGCAACATATTACGAAGAGAACATAACTGGGACTGGCTCGTGCCGGTCCCGATGTTTTATTGTACTCTTCCCAGAACAGCCCTCAGTACATCGTCAAAGGGCATAGATCCGATTTCATCGAGTATTTTATCCAGTATGGTTTCTCTCTTCAAGGAACCCTGTAGTAGAATCTGTGCAACCTGGTTCCTGTCAAATAATATAGAGTCTACCTCCAGTACACCTCCCAGCACCCCCAGAATTACCAGCACCTTTTGCGGCGTCAGCACAGGCGCTCTTTTGCTTCTTTTGGGGTGATCACCGCAGCTGCTGCAAGTTGGGGCCTGCACAAAGGAACTACTCTCCCACTGAGTAAGGTGGGGCTTAATCCTTTCAATTAGAATATCCAGTTCACCAGGTGAAAACACGAGGGATCCCCCTTAAATGTGCGAGTAATTATTTAATACGTCTTTACGGAAATACAACCGGTACATCCGGGACACTTGGTGGCCCTGACAGGCCAGTTACAAGAAGTATAGCTAAAGCTGTGGCAATGATTAAAAGAAGATCATGCTGAACATCTTTTTTGCTGGGGAAAAGAATCACTTCCTTACCTGTATCTAGTAAATCTATATTAACGGGAAAGCTGGTTGGTCACGGCTTTAAACGGATTAGTATTTTATAATTATTTATAAAAAAACTTGTTGAGATCAAGACCCGACAAATTATCGGGCTCTGCTGTTGTATAATTAGGCCAGGGATGTAATCATTTTACGGGTCTGTAATAACGGCCTAATTAAGGAAATATAATGGTTGTATACAAGACAAGAATATGCGACAGGATTTTCCCTTTAAAGTCGGGAGTTTAGTATATGGAGGCATATACCATTTACCTCGACCAGGTTTTTTTTAGTAACCTGGCCATGAACTATGCCATCCTCTGGGCCGCCGCCAAACTTAGCCGTTTGACGGTCAGTAAAGGTCGCCTTGCCGCCGGGGCCGCCCTTGGAGCATTGTACTCCATAGCGGTTTTTATACCCGATACTGGTATGTTCTTAACGTTATGGTTTAAGACAGCAGCTTCCATTATTATTACGGCTGTTACCTTTGCCCCGCTCCCGCCAAAAAAATTCCTGACCTGTCTGGGATGTTTTTACCTGTCATCTTTTACGCTGGGCGGGTTGGTTTTCGGATTGATTTTTTTTATTCATTCCGGGCAGGTTGAAGGTTATAACGGTATTGGCAGAGTTATTGCCGATTATTTCTGGCCGGGTATCTTTTTGGGGCTGGCAGCTTTTTGGGCTGCCGGCAAGGCTATAGCGTCTCTGCAAAAAAAACATTACTTAGAAAACTTCCTAAAAATACCCCTTTTAATTAAATCAGGTGGAAAACAGGTAGAGGTGGAAGCCTTTTTGGATACCGGAAACCAGTTGAGAGATCCCCTGACCAGACACCCGGTAGTGGTAGCTGAATACGGAGTACTAAAGCCGATCTTGCCCGGGGAAGCGCATGCATGCTTCGAAGGGGATGGTGAGCCTGATGTGTGGGGATTTCTAGGTTCTTTGAGCGACAACCTCATTGCCACCCGCTTCAGCGCTGTTCCTTTTCATTCCCTGGGTAATGTCAATGGCTTGATGGTAGGATTCCGCCCCGATGAAGTTGTGATTATAAGACGGGAAAAACCGGTGCGAGTTGGTAAGATAGTAATAGCGATTTATCCAAAAAGACTCGATTCCGATGGCTCTTACCACGCCTTGCTGGGTCTTGACCTGTTTGAACTTGTGTCTTAACCTGCAATACAGTCAGGAGGGGTATAAATTGGCTGCAGTTAATTTTTTGCGTATTAAGTGGACCGTTCGTTTGGCAGTGCTCCGTGTTTTGATCTGGATGGGCTATCGTCCGAGGGTATTTTATGTTGGGAGCAGCGAAGCTTTACCTCCACCACTAAGCACAGACGAAGAAACCTTCCTCATTAATAAGCTTGAGTCGGGGGACGCTGCGGTAAGAAGCATTCTAATCGAAAGAAACCTGCGGCTTGTTGTTTACATAGCTCGGAAATTTGAAAACACCGGTGTTGGCATCGAAGACCTGGTCTCCATTGGTACTATTGGCCTGATCAAAGCGGTTAACACTTTTGACCCGGCCAAAAAAATTAAACTGGCCACATATGCTTCACGCTGCATAGAAAACGAGATCCTGATGTATTTGAGGAGGAACAACAAGACCCGGGCGGAGGTATCATTTGACGAGCCGCTCAATATTGACTGGGATGGAAATGAACTTCTGCTTTCGGACGTCTTAGGCACAGAAAATGATACCATATATAAGTTTATTGAGGACGAGGTTGACAAAAAGCTTCTGTACCTGGCACTTCAGAAGCTTACCGGCCGTGAGCGAAAAATAATGGAGCTGCGCTTTGGCTTAAATAGTGGGTTGGAAAAAACCCAGAAAGAAGTCGCCGACATGTTGGGAATATCACAATCGTATATTTCCAGGCTGGAAAAAAGAATAATTAAGCGGCTCAAAAAGGAAATTCACCGTATGGAGTGACTTTACCCAATTTAACTTCAACTGAACCAGCTCCTCCACTTATTCCATGTATAATTCAATTTGGGCGTGGCAATAATGTCATTGTAGCGCAATGCATATATGGAAAGAGGTGGGAGGTTATCCATGCTGGTGAACAAAGTTGAGATCTGCGGCGTGAACACTTCAAAACTACCGGTTTTGACAGGAACCCAGATGCGAGCTTTGTTCGAATCCATGCAGAAGGGGGACACCACCTCCAGGCCAAAGTTAATAAATGGAAACCTACGGTTAGTTCTGAGTGTCATTCAGCGTTTTACCAATAGAGGTGAATATGTGGATGACCTTTTTCAGGTCGGATGTATCGGCTTGATGAAAGCGATAGATAATTTCGACCTGTCACAAAATGTGAAGTTTTCCACTTATGCAGTACCAATGATCATTGGTGAAATACGCCGCTATTTACGGGATAACAACCCTATCCGGGTGAGCCGGTCACTTCGTGACGTGGCATACAAGGCGCTTCAGGTAAGGGATACTTTGGTTAATAAATATTCCCGCGAGCCCTCCATCAATGAAATAGCCGGTGAGCTGAAAATGCCAAGAGAAGAGATCGTATTCGCCCTGGATGCCATTCAGGAACCGATCTCTCTCTTTGAACCTATTTACCACGATGGCGGTGATCCCATCTTTGTGATGGATCAGATTAGCGATGAAAAGAACCAGGATTTTAACTGGCTTGAAGGAATTGCTATTAAGGACGCTTTAAAAAAACTAAGTGACCGTGAAAAGTTAATCCTTACACTTCGTTTTTATGAAGGCAAAACACAAATGGAAGTGGCAGAGGAAATTGGGATCTCACAGGCTCAGGTATCACGCCTGGAAAAAGCGGCGTTAAGCCACATGCGAAAATTTATTTAACCTGGCGGCTTGAAAAAGCCGCTAAAATTTTTGTTCAGCACCCGCATACTTGTACATATAATATAGCGGGAGGTGCTTGATATGGTAAAAATTTCTGACCTACGGGCGCGGGAGATTATAAATATCGTTGATGGAAGGCGTCTTGGCCTAATCAAGGACATTGAGATTGATCTGGAAGAGGGCAGGATAACGGCTATCGTCCTTCCAGGCGTCAGCGGAGGCAGGTTTTTGGGGTTTCTGGGAAAGGAAGAAGAAATAGTGGTGCCCTGGGAAAAAATAATTAAGATTGGAATGGATGTCGTTTTGGTTGATGGCAGCAGCTTCACTGATCCAAAACACGAGTTCAAAATCAAGTATTAATTCATAACTAGTTAACCAGATTAGATTGGTAATAGATTTTCTAATATTATCGCAATAAAAAAAGATTCTAAATTTGCGAGAAATTAACCATCAGGGTGTTTGGGAGAGTTTAACTCTCTCATTTGCTTTTTTGGTATACTTTTCCGATTTTCGTCGGACATCCATATATAGTATAATCTTTGCAGACTCATCCACTATATATGTGTCATGTAACAGGCAAGAACAGTATAACAAAAACGGTTGCGGGAGTGAAAGTGAATATGAGATGCCCCTTTTGTGGACAATCTGACAGTCGGGTGCTGGACTCCCGGCCCACCGTGGAAGGAGAATCAATACGGCGCCGCAGGGAATGCGGCGGCTGCAGCAAGCGCTTTACCACCTATGAGAAGGTGGACGGACTTCCACTGGTAGTTGTAAAAAAGGATGGGCGCAGGGAGACTTTTGACCGTCAGAAACTGCTTCTTGGATTAATTAAATCGTGCCAGAAAAGACCGGTTTCCACTGAAAAATTGGATTCTGTTGTTGACTGCATTGAAAGAGACCTCCGCAACATTATGGAGACAGAGGTTAAGAGCCAGTTGATTGGCGAACTGGTTATGGACCATCTTCGCAAGCTTGATGAAGTTGCCTATGTCCGTTTTGCCTCGGTGTACCGGGAGTTCAGGGATGCTGAGAGCTTTATGGAGGAATTAAAAAACCTCCTCGAGAGAAAAAGCGACAATTAAAAAGGGGGACCAGAAGACCATGTTCAAAACGATTCAGAAGCGTGACGGGCGGGAGGTTCCGTTTGATGAAACCAAAATCACGGACGCCATCTTTAAAGCCGCCCGGGCAGTCGGCGGAGAAGACCGTCAGACTGCCATGGAGCTCACGATAGATGTCTTAAAACTCCTTAAGAAACTGTACAACGGTAATCTTTTTGGAGTAGAAGATGTGCAGGACATGGTGGAAAAGGTCTTGATAGAGGCAGGCCACGCCCGCACCGCCAAAGCTTACATCCTTTACCGCGCCAGACGCACACGCATGAGGGATGCCAAGGGGGAATTAATGGACGCCGTGGAGGAGATCCTGGAGGAGACTAACCGGGAAAACGCCAATATCAGCAACTCACCGTCGGCAAAAATGCTTCAGATAGCCAGCGCGGCAAGTAAAAAATATTATCTGACCAGACTGATTCCGGAGGAAATATCCCAAGCCCACCTGCGGGGAGATATCCACATCCACGATCTTGACTTTTACGGTAAAACGTTAACGTGTATTCAAATACCGCTGTTTAAGTTGTTGTCGGAAGGCTTCAACACAGGACACGGTTACCTGCGGCCGCCCAAGCGGCCGACTTCGGCAACCGCCTTAGCGGCCATAATACTGCAGAGTTCTCAGAATGATATGCACGGAGGGCAGTCCTTCGCCTTCTTTGATAGGGATATAGCTCCCTTTGTAGAGGATGCTTCTGATTTTGAGACCTACCAGGCCATGGAAGCCTTAATTTATAACCTGAACAGTATGCACAGCAGGGCCGGGGCCCAGGTGCCTTTCTCTTCTTTAAATATCGGGACAGAAACATCAGAGCCCGCGAGGCGGGTTGTGAGAAATCTCCTGCTGGCTTACGAGGCGGGGTTGGGTAACGGGGAGAACCCTATCTTTCCGAATATCATCTTCAGGGTAAAAGAAGGAATCAATTTTAACCCCGGAGACCCAAACTACGACCTTTTTAAACTGGCCATCAAGGTAGCAAGCAGGCGTTTAAACCCCACTTTCAGCTTTATGGATTCGTCATTTAACAAGGAGTGGGGCAACGAGGTATCCTACATGGGCTGCCGGACCAGGGTTATGGCAAATCGCTGCGGCCCGGCCGTTACCGACCGCCGGGGAAATCTTTCCTTTACCACCATTAACCTGCCAAGAGTGGCTATTAAGGCGGAGAGGGACCTGGATGAATTTTATCACAAGCTTTCAAGCGTAATGGACCTGGTTTTTCGCCAGCTGTACCACCGTTATGGAGTACAGTCCAAACTCAAAGTCAAGGACATGCCCTTTATTATGGGACAAAAACTATATCTTGATTCAGAAAACCTGGGTCCCGATGATCCTATTGCCCAGGCAATAAGACACGGGACTTTAACCCTGGGTTTCATCGGTCTCGCCGAGGCGCTGACCGCTCTTACCGGGCGACACCACGGGCAGGATGAGGAGTCCCAGTCCCTGGGGCAGGAGATTATGGACTTCATGCGTAAAAAGGTCGATGAGGCCTGCGATGAATACGATCTGAATTTCACCTTCCTGGCCACCCCGGCCGAGGGGTTATCTGGCCGCTTTGTTAAGCTGGACCGCAAGGAATTCGGGTTGATCCCTGGGGTTACCACAAAGGAATACTACACCAACTCATTTCATATCCCCGTTGATTTTCCTGTCGGCAGCTTCGATAAAATCAGACTGGAGGCCCCATACCACAAATACTGCAACGCCGGACATATCAGCTATGTGGAGATGGCTTCACCGCCAATACATAACCTTGAAGCGGTTGAAACAATTATCAGGTACATGCGGGAGTGCGACATAGGTTACGGTGGGATCAATTATCCAGTTGACTTCTGCACCAACTGCAACCTGCTCGGGGTCATCAGCGAAGAAAACTGCCCCCGCTGCGGTATGGCCAGCATCAAGCGGGTTCGCCGGATTACCGGTTACCTCAGCACGACCGACCGCTTTAATGACAGCAAGGTATCCGAACTAAAGGACAGGGTTGCTCATAAATAGATACGAATAATTAACAACAGTGAAGTGATTAAATGGAAATACGTATTGCGGGAATAACCAGGGAGAGCGTGGTGGACGGGCCGGGACTGAGGTTCGTGGTATTTACCCAGGGCTGCACCCACGGTTGTCAGGGCTGTCATAACCCTGGCGCCTGGGATCCGTTAGGCGGCGCCGCTATCAGCGTGGTTGACCTGCTGGAACAGGTCAAAACTGCAAAATTGATTAAAGGGGTTACCCTTTCAGGAGGGGAGCCATTCCTCCAGGCAGAACCGCTGGCCTGGCTCGGCCGGGAGGTAAAAAAACTGGGTCTGGATGTGATTACTTTTACAGGATATACCTGGGGCATGCTGCTTACGCTTGCACGGGAGGAACAGCCTGTTAAAAAATTGCTCCTTGTTTCAGATTTTATAGTGGACGGCCCTTTCATCCTAGCCGAGATGGACCTGGAACTGCCTTTTCGAGGTTCGAGGAACCAAAGGATAATTGACGTGGCCAAGTCAATACAAACGGGTGATGTAATAGAAGCCGGCTTTTCTTGATGCAAAAGCCGGCTTATTGTTCATTGATAATATAATATTGTTTTGAAATTTTGCGCGAAATGAAATATAATATCTTTCTGCAGGCGGATATGTTCACACATTCAGCCGAACTAAAGATCATGAAGGGAAGTGCGACAGCTAACAGGCTGTCTGTTGATTATGAAAGTGAGAATACGTAAGTACCTGCTGGCAGGCACAGCAGTGTTGCTGCCCCTGACAGTTACATTTTATACCCTCTGGATTATATTTCGTTTATTTGACGGGTGGGCGAGACAAATAGTTTTTACTATTACCGGAAAGCATATTCCGGGAATTGGCATTATCCTTACCCTGCTGCTTTTGCTGACGGTTGGTTTATTTGCCACAAATTTTTTAGGGCGAAAGATTATAGATTTTTGGGAGTCCATGCTTCACCGCATCCCACTGGTAGGTGTGATTTACAAGACTACCAAAAAAGTAGTGGAAGTGGTGGGCGGCAAGGACAGCAGGCCTTTCCGGCGTACCGTACTGGTGGAGTATCCAAGGAAAGGCATATATTCGTTAGCATTTGTTACTGGGGATGTTACATTAAGTAAAAAATCAGGCGCGCGGGATCTGGTTTGTGTATATATTTGTACCACTCCCAACCCCACAACAGGTTTCTTGATATTAGTGCCCCGGGAAGATGTAATATACCTGTCCAACACAGTTGAGGAAGGTTTACAGTTGATTTTATCGGCCGGTATTGTGGGAACATCTGAAAATGGCTGCCAGGGTGTATTGTTAAAAGGTGAGTGAGGAAGCTTTCCCTGATTTATTCAAATAATCAGGTAGATTCTCATGTTATTATTAATACAGCTTGAGTTTAAGTGCTACGGTATAAAGTGTCGGTAGAATTACCAATTAACTTTGCCCCGGCCTCCTGGGGGCTGTAATAGGAGGTTTAAGGGCCATGGCCTGGACACAGGCGGTAAATCCCCTGGGCAATTTATGGCTTTCAGCCCTGGTGGCCTCAATACCGGTTGTTTTTCTTTTTGTCGCCCTGGCCGGTCTGCGCATGAAAGGTCATCTTGCAGGGCTGATTACAGTGGTCCTGGCCATGCTTATAGCCTCGACCGCCTTTGGCATGCCTTCAAAGTACGCTTTTTTGTCCACTCTGTACGGAGCTATGTACGGTCTTTTACCCATAGGCTGGATAGTTGTAACCGCGGTATTTCTGTACAATATAACAGTCAGAACAGGCCAGTTTGAAATAATTAAAGATTCAATCGCTGATATCACCTGCGACCGCCGTCTCCAGGCGCTTCTGATAGCCTATTCCTTTGGTTCTTTCATTGAGGGCGCAGCCGGATTCGGTACCCCGGTGGCCATAACTGCGGCCATGCTGGTAGGACTGGGCTTTAATCCCTTGTACGCTGCTGGTATCTGCCTGATCGCCAATACCGCGCCTGTGGCTTTTGGAGGGGTAGGTATACCCATTATTACAGCCGGAGCGGTAACTGGTATTGACGCTATGGCTGTAAGCAAGATGGTTGGAAGGCAGCTGCCGCTGATAGCAGCTTTTGTTCCATTCTGGCTGGTTTTGATCATGTCGGGCTGGAAAGGGGCCAGAGAAGTTCTGCCGGCAATCCTGGTTAGCGGAGTATCCTTTGCCGTAATGCAGTGGTTTTGCTCGAACTACTTGGGGCCTATGCTTCCAGCAATCATGGCTTCCTTGTTTTCCATCATCTGTTTAGTGTTGTTCCTGAGGGTCTGGAAGCCCAGGAATACCTGGCGCTTCAAAGATGAACCCCTTTTAACACGCGAAAATAAACAACACGGTCCTGGTGTTATTTTAAAGGCCTGGTCTCCTTTTATTATCCTCACTATATTAATTGCTGATTGGGGACTAAGGCCTGTTAAAGCGCTTCTTGACGCGGTAACTGTGAAGATACCCTTTTACGGTCTGGACCAAATGATCCTGGCTGACGGGATGCCGGTGTCCGTAATCTATACCTTTAACTGGCTCTCTGCCACCGGTACCTCTGTATTTGTCGCAGCCTTAATTACCGCCATCATCCTCAAGGTTACCCCCGCCAGATTCTTTGAAATATTTATTGACACGGTCAGGTCGCTTCGATTTGCCCTGATCACGATTTCATGCGTTCTGGGCTTCGCTTACGTCGCCAACTGGTCCGGTATGACCACTACCCTGGGCAGGTCCTTTACCATTACAGGGGTGTTCTTCCCATTCGTCTCCGCCTTTTTAGGCTGGCTTGGTGTTTTCGTTACCGGCAGCGACACTTCCTCCAATGCCCTTTTTTGCAACATGCAGAAAGTTACGGCGGAATCCATGGACATCAATCCGGTTCTAACAGTTGCCGCTAATTCATCCGGCGGTGTTGCGGCTAAGATGATTTCACCGCAAAGTATAGTTGTGGGGACTTCGTCTACCGGACTGACTGGGCGCGAAGGTGACCTGCTCCGCTTTACCCTCCCGCACAGCATCTTTTTTACTTTTCTCATCGCCCTGATAGCCCTTGCACAGGCTTATGTTTTCCCATGGATGATTCCGCCGGCTTTGGCGGCGGGTGCTTCGACGGAAAGCGCAGCAGGCGGGGGAGGCGTAATTCTTATATTTACCGGACTGGCCATCCTGGTCCTTGGCGCAGCGGTTTACCGCCTTAGCGGAAGTGTTACATCAAAAAATACTGCAAATATGTAAACTATCAATATTAGGGTTGAAGTCGCAGCAGCCTTTAAACAATCATAAGCAGTTACGTTTAATTTACCGGCTTTTATAAAAAAGGTCGGTTTTTTGTAGTAACGCGGGCGGTCGTAACCATTTAGTGTTTCTGAACATATAATAAATAAAAATTTTTTCGAATTTTTTATGGGAAGGGGGTAAAAGAATGGCTACCTATACTGTTCAAACAGGAGATACGCTGTTTCAGATTGCACAGCGGTTTGGTACAACGGTAGAAAGGCTGACCCAATTAAATAATTTAACCAACCCCGATGTCATTAATGTCGGCCAGGTGCTCACCATTCCTGAAACTGCAACAGCGGGAGTAACCGGAACAGAAGTGGATTTATCGGGAACGGAACAAAACGAAACCCGCCGTGTTAGGGGCCTGCTGTATAGACTAATAACCAATAGGCGCGAATACGCCAGAGGTGAACCCGTAATCATAACCCTGGTCAAAACAAACGTCACCAACAGGAACATTACCCTGCGCTACCGCACCGCCCAGCGCTTTGACTTCGTGGTCAGACGCGGACCAGGGCAGGCGGAAATATGGCGCTGGTCCCGCGGGAGGTTTTTTGCCCAGGTGGTATCCACCGTCATTTTGAGGCCGGGCGAAAGCCAGACTTTCCGGGTCACCTGGGATCAGAGAAGTGATCGAGGCCAGCTTGTTCCACCCAGCTTTTACACTATAGAGGGATATAACGTTGCGGAGGGCTATGCTGGCGAAGCTGTTTCCACTGTTATTAGAATACGTCCTGCAGTTACACCTACACCAACACCTACACCGACGCCGTTGCCGACACCCACTCCCTGTCCTGACGTGAACGTTTTGGTTAACCCGGGTTTCGAAACGTGGCCTAATCCGGCAGCTCCGCCAACCGGCTGGAGCGGGAGCAACCTATTCCGCACCACCCTGTCGCGCAGGGGTAGTTTTGCGGCTGGGCTTGGGGCCGTTTCCAGTCAAAGGGCTGTGCTGTCCCAAAGAGTGAATATAGAGCCGGGCAGGATTTACGAATTGACCTGGTGGGCCAGGGAAAACGTAAGGCCAGGCGCTGTGGGCAGGTTCATATTGTTCGTAGAAATCTTTTATTTCAACATTGCAGGCAATTTTGTCGGCAGAACCGAGCCCCGTTTCTCGCAGGAGAACATACCGGAAAACATTTACCAGCGGTACCAGTTGTCGACCGGCCGTGTGCCGGCGGGAGCAAGGATTGCCGAGATCAGGTTTACTTTCGAACCGTCATCTGCCAACAATAATACGGTCAAGATTGACGATGTAGACTTCCGCTGCCGGTTCTAATTAATTGAAAGAATTGAAAACTGCAGATAAACAGCAGGAGGCGGGGATATACCCGCCTCCTGACCTTAGACAAATTAAAATTATGCAAAGTCCATGGTGTTGAAACTAGCTGCTTCGTTGTTAAAGCGTCGTCAGTAAACTAAGCGAGCTGGAAGTTTACTAGACCGGAGCAGAGAAGTCAAGCGGGTTTAGCACTATGGATATATTGTCTTGGACTACACAGATTGCTTTTCAGGAAGGCTTGCTTTTGCTGAACAAGCCGGTAGATTTATTGATCAGTTCATAGAATAATTTCGTGTTTTTGGCCAGAGCAGGGCTGACAAAGGCCAGGACAAGAACATACAGAGCTGCAAACGCCGGCAGTTTACCGCTCATGCCGGACATAGCCGCAAAATTAGCTACAATAATAGAAAACTCCCCGCGGGCAATGATGGTGAAGGCAACATTAACCGCTCTCCTTCCCTTATACCCGGACAGCCAGGAAGCAATCATGCCGTTAATTATATTTCCAAAAATGGTGATAAAGACTGCAATAGCCACCACGGTAATTACTTCACCAAAGGCCCTGTAATCAATCGCCATCCCAAATGAGAAGAAAAACACTGCCCCAAACAGGTCCCTCATGGGAGTAATTATTTGAATAAACCTGTGGTTATGTGTTGTTTCCGCCATAACAAGACCGAGGAGCAGGGCGCCGATTGCCTCAGCTATGTGAAGTCTTTCAGCCAGGACTCCCGTGATCATAAGCATAGTAAAAGTTGCAATGACAAAAAACTCACTGCTCCTGAAGCTAAATCTTTTTTCAAACATGGCGCCCAGGCGTTGGCCGAATAAAATGATTGAAATAATAAAAACAAGTATAACTATGGTACTTGCTAACGTTTGCCAGATGTTTAAACTCCCGGATATCATTATCCCGGACAGCACGGAAAGATAGACAGCGATAAAAACGTCTTCAATGACCATAATTCCCAGGACCAGCTCTGTTTCCGGGTTTGCGGTTCTCTTAAAGTCAACGAGAAGTTTAGTAATTATGGCGCTGCTTGATATCCCTGTTACTCCAGCAACAACCAGCGCTTCAGGCCAGGTATCAAAAAACAGCCAGCCAAATCCGAGTCCTCTCATAAAATTAAACGCTACATAAAAAATGCCGCCCTTAAGAAGAGTTTTCCCTGATTCTACCAGTTTCCTGGCTGAAAATTCAAGACCCAGGTAAAAAAGCAGCAGTAGTACCCCGAGCCTGGAAAGCAACTCGATGGACTCTGAATCATAAATGAGATTGAATGAAAAGGCGCCAAGTTCAGGCGCGTGCGGGCCTACCAGCATACCTGCGAGGATCAGAAAAGGAATGGAAGAAAATTTTAGGCGTGAGGCCAACCACGACGCTGCGGTGATAAATACAAAAGCAAGGCCGACGTTAAAGACAGGGTCTGGTATCAAACTACCCATTGGCGCCGAACATCTTTTCGAAATTTTTTATTTTGTCCTGCCTCCCTGCGGCTATGACAATATGTTCCGGTTGAAAGATATAGCCCGGGTCAGGATTAATGTACAGGGTTTCCTTGCGTCCCTTGCCCTTATCTTCCATAACGGCAACGATGATAATTCCAAGGTTTTTTCTTAAACCAAGCTCACCTATGCTTTTCCCCGCTATTTCAGATTTCTCCTTTACCTTCAACCACTCAATACGTAATTCAGATATAACGGTATCGATTTTATCAAGTGTCTGGGGCTGGTAGAACGCGCCCCCGATAATTGATCCCAACTGGCGGGATTCCTGGTCGGAAAGGGTCAGGCTGGTCAGAGGTTCGTCAGCATCGTCGCAAAAGTGGTAAATTTCCCTAATGCCATCATCATGTATAACAACAATAACCTGCTCACCATTTTGCAGCTGAAACTGGTATTTTTTACCGAGACCTGGCAGTTCCGCTTCACGAATAAGGGTCACGCATGTTCCCTCCATTTACGTAATATACATATATTTTCATTATAACATGATGTATAACCTTAATAAAACCCGCATGAAATTCTCCTTTCACAGCCAGCAGGTCAAAATGAACTATCATAAAGCAGACCAGGTAGGTTTACTTTTAAATCAAGAGGATGTCTTTTTTGATGAACAAAAAAGAGGGTTTCTTGGCGCGGGGATGAATTATTTTTAAAAATGGCTGCAGGAGGATGATAATGCGCTTACAATTTTTAGGGGCTGCCGGTATTGTGACCGGTTCCTGTTTTTTGCTTGACACGAAAAATTCACGGTTAATGATAGAATGTGGTATGTACCAGGGTCAGAGAGAAATACGAGAGCACAATTACGGCAATTTTTCAGTGCCGCCGCGGAGTGTGGATCATGTTTTGCTGACGCACGCTCATATAGACCACAGCGGTTTAATACCGAAACTGGTAAAGCACGGTTTTAATGGCTCCATATATACCACGCCTCCCACTTTTGAGCTTTGTGAAGTGTTGCTCCCTGACAGCGGATATATCCAGGAAATGGAGGTCGAAAGAAAGAACCGCAAGAACCGCCGTGCCGGCAAGAGTCCCATTGAACCGATCTATTCAGTTGATGATGCTTATAAGAGCCTATCCTATTTCAAAACCATCGGGTATGATGAAATTATAGAAATTACACCGGATATAAGTGCACGTTTTGTTGATGCAGGCCATATACTTGGCTCGGCTATGATCGAGCTCTGGGTTAAGGAAAACGGCTCCCAGGTCAAGCTGGTTTTTACTGGGGACATGGGCAATCTTGACCGGCCTTTAGTTAAAAACCCATCGGTCATTGCTGAAGCGGATTACCTGATTATGGAGTCTACTTACGGCGATGAGCTGCATAGCCAGGAAGTTAATGAAATTGAGCTGTTGCATGACGTGATCTGGGAAACATATAAAAAAGGCGGCAACCTAGTTATTCCTGCTTTCGCGGTCGAGCGCACCCAGGACCTGCTGTACCACTTATATTTGTTGATGGAGGGCAAGAGAATGCCTCCCATGTCAATATTCATTGACAGTCCTCTGGCTACGGCTGCTACCGCAATCTTTTGGAAAAACAGGGAATTTTTTGACCGGGAAGCTACTGATATAGTCAATAGGGGCGAAAACCCTATCCAGATGCCGGGTATGAAATTTACCCGGTCAGCGGATGAATCCAAATCTTTGAATAAAATAGACAGGGCCATCATTATTTCAGCCAGCGGTATGTGTGAGGCCGGACGGATCAGGCACCATCTCAAATACAACCTGTGGCGGCCTGAAAGCACGGTTCTATTTGTCGGTTATCAGGCTGACGGCAGCCTTGGCAGGCAGATCCTGGACGGCGCAAAATCTGTTCGCATTTTTGGCGACGAGATTGCAGTGAAAGCTGATATAAGATGTATCGACGGCTATTCTGCGCACGCTGACCAGGCTGGCCTTGTTTCATGGGTTAAGAAGTTTGATAAACCGCCCAAAGAAGTATTCCTTGTGCATGGTGAACCGGAAGCACTGAGTGCTCTCGCTGTTCTATTGAGGAATAAATTAGGGTTAAATGTTACTGTCCCAGAACTACTGCAGGCAGTGGAACTTCTTCCTGAGGGTCTGGAAGTGGAACCGGAAGAAATGCTCAAAGCTGCCTATACTTCTGTCGTGGAAAAAATGCAGAAGCTATTAGCATCAGGGGTTGAGCAGAAAGACATTGATGAAATCTTATGCCGCCTGTCTGAATTGGATAAGGCGGTAGACCGGGGGATCAGAGAACAAATATAATGAAAGAGGTTAAAAATTGGCAATAGCCGGCTCAAGGGGCAACCTCAAATTTTATACTTTTCCCCACCTCGAGTCAACCGGCCTAGTAACACACGGTTTTACCACCCGCGTCGGTGGTGTGGGCAGTGGGCCTTATGAAAGTCTGAATACAGCTTTTCATGTCGGTGACTCCGCTGCTAATGTTATAGCTAACAGGGCTCTGGCCTGTGACGCCCTTGGCATTAACGCGGTTGACCTGGTTGCGGGCAGACAGGTTCATGGTGATTCGGTAAGCGTTGTGGGGCTTGAAGATATTGGCAGGGGAGCTATTTCGGATGAGGGATCACTAGGAGATACAGATGCCCTGATTACAGGTGATAAGGGAGTGCCCTTATCCAGTTATTATGCTGATTGTGTTCCGATTTTCCTGCTTGATCCTGTAAAGGGGGTCGCAGCCCTTGCTCATGCCGGCTGGAAGGGAACACTATTCCAAATTGGTCGTAAAACAGTAGAAAGAATGTGCCAAATATTCTGCTCCAGTCCACAATACTGTTTAGCCGGCATAGGCCCTTCAATAGGTCCATGCTGTTATGAAGTTGATGAGCAGGTGAGAGCTCTGTTTATTAATAATTTACCTGATTATAATGATCTTTTTTTGACAAAGTCACCTGGAAAATGGTATCTGGACTTGTGGGAGGCAAACCGGCGCACTCTTGTAAACGCAGGTTTGTTAAAGGAAAATATTTTGACATCGAGCTTGTGCACCTCCTGTCACAACGATATATTTTTTTCCTACCGTGCTCAGAATGGAAGAGCCGGACGCATGGCTTCAATAATAATGCTTAAATAGAGTTCAAGGTGTACAGCTGGGTTGGCCAGGGCAGCACATTCCTCTTTTTCCCATAAAGCAAAAGATAAAAAATTACCTTGTTTTTTTACGTGTCTTTTAAAAAGAAATAATTTAGAATTATTTATTCAAAAACCGTTTAATTAGGCTTTATACGAAGGAATTGGCTTTTTGTCCGTCGAATTAGTTTCCATTTGAAGGTAACCCCGGGTGAATTAGACATGAGCATGGACAATGTAACTCCCACCTCACCCAGGAGGAGAAGACCTGGAAAAAGCTTTTACACGGGTATTATTGTTGCGGCGGTTCTCCTGGTTGTAGTTTTTTTTGGCCGTCAGTATGTAACGGCTGCCGTATCGAATGTTCAGTTCTTAACAATCCAGGAGGTAGGACAGGCCACTGCGCTGGAAGGTTTGCTAATTAAAGAGGAAAAGATCACCCGTTCCCCGGTGAACGGGAAGCTGCACCTGGTTGCGCAGGATGGCAGGCGTGTCGGAGTAGGAGCTAAGGTTGTTGAAATAATAGTAGCAGGGCAGGATTCGATTGCGGAGAAAGTTGATATTTTTACGACCTCCGCTGGTATCTTCTGCAACCATATTGATGGGCTGGAAAATATCCTGCTGTCTGATAATATTGATGTATTGGACCTCCAAGATTTAGAAAAAATAAATGGTAAGCAGGTTTGCGAAGGGGAGCGGGCTGAAAAGGGGCAGCCAATATTCAAAATAATAGACAATCTGTCCCCCATCTATTTTTATGGCGAGTTCCCAAAAACTGCATTTGATAGTGTTGAAAAGGAGTGGCTGCACGCTACCTGGGAAAACCAGCCGCTATTAATTATGCCTGTTGAGTTAGCAGAAAAAGGGGACAGCTGGGTAGGCTATTTTCAGGTTTCTGGATACCCGGAAAAGATTGTTCACCAGCGCAAAGCACGTTTGAGTGTTACTTCCAAACTCCTTCGAGGTTTCCTGGTGCCGAAAAATGCTGTTGTTAACCGGGGGGAGGAGCCGGGCATTTACCTTGTTGTTAAGAATAAGGCCCAGTGGACTCCTGTTAAAATTGAGGGTGAACTCGCCGGGAAGGTGGCCGTCTCCGGCCAGGGAATAGTTGAGAATAATCGCTACGTCAGCAACCCCATCTTAGCCAAGGAAGGTTGGCCGGTAGAATAAAGGGGTGTGTGGTATGAGCATCCCGGGAAATCTGACCCTGGTGCGGGAGCGGATTTATAGAGCCGCCCTGCGCGCTGGTCGCGATCCGGGGGAAATAAAACTGGTTGCCGTGACCAAAAACGTCCCGGTAGAGGTTATCAAGGAAGCTCTAGCTTGTGGGATTAACTGTTTGGGTGAAAACAGGGCACAGGAGTTTAGAGAAAAAAGCCCTCTTCTGCCACCTGATCTGGAATGGCATTTTATCGGTCACCTGCAGACTAATAAAGTGAAAATGATTGTAGGCAAGGTTGATTTAATCCATTCACTTGACAGTTGGCCTCTGGCTCAAGAGTTAAATAAAGCGGCTCTTGAGGCAGGAGTGGTTGTACGTGTGCTTATGCAGGTCAACGTGTCAGGAGAGCAGACTAAATACGGCCTCTCTATTACTGAGGCAGAGGACTTTGCGTGGGAAGTTTTCAGGTTGCCCGGACTGGAGTTGAGGGGACTGATGACTATCGCTCCTTTATGCATGGATCCTGAGGAAGTTAGGCCGGTATTCAAAAAGGCTAGAGAACTGGCTTTGCATATAAATAACAAAGTGCGCGGTCTGAAGATGGATGACCTGTCCATGGGTATGAGCGGTGATTTTGAAGTAGCCCTGGAGGAAGGAGCCAACATTTTAAGGCTGGGTACAGCAATATTCTGCAAGCGGTATTAAGATTTTAAACTACAAACCGATATTTTTGTTGAAGTGGTAAATTTTATATTTTAGTCTCCGTTAATTAATTAAAAAAATTTATTATGTTAAGGAGGTTGGACATGGCTGCTAAAATCTTTGATAAAGTACTCTGCTTCATGGGTTTTGAAGAGGAGGGTAATGAAGACGAAAAGATGATGCATGAAGATGCTCAAGAGGATAAGTTGTGGCAGAAGAAAAAGGATAAAGAAAAGGGCGCTGTAATAAGCATGCACTCACAGCGCCAGGTGCGGGTAGTTGTGGTTGAACCCCGATCGTTTGATGAAGCAAAAAGCATTACTGACAACCTTAAGAACAGGCGTCCTGTTATCGTCAACCTGGAGCAAGCAGAGCCTGAACTGGCCAAGCGGGTTGTTGATTTCGTAAGCGGCGCCGCTTATGCCCTGAATGGGAGCATGCAAAAGGTTGGCAGCGGCATCTTTCTTTTTGTTCCAAATAATATGGATATATCAAGTGAAATAAAAGATCAAAACAGGGAAAAGGGAATGTTTTTTAAGATACGTTAGTAAAATATAGTAAAATACATAAGGGGATAGCACTATGCCTTTAAAAGGGCTGAAGATAGGTTTCCTGGGCGGGGGATCCATGGGTGAAGCCTTGCTGACGGGCTTAATCCGCGCAGGTCTGGCAGCGCCTCCTGAGCTTTTCGTGAGTGACATTAGCCCAGCGCGGCTGGATCTATTAAGAGAAAAACTTGGTGTTAATGTTACCACCCAAAACCATGAGGTTTTACATGAGGCGGATGTTGTCATTCTGGCTGTCAAGCCGAATGCAGTCCCACCTCTATTAAAAAATATTGCCCCGGCAGTGAGAACCTGCCAGACATTTATTTCAATAGCCGCCGGGATATCAACAGGCCTCATTGAGAGCTGCCTGGCACAACCAGTACCGGTTGTGCGGGCAATGCCGAACACTCCATGCCTGGTAGGGGAAGGAGCAAGCGCGGTCAGTGTTGGAAAATACGCTGGAGAAAAAGACGTTAAGATAGCTTTGTCTATATTTTCATCGACTGGGAAAGCTGTACAAGTGCCAGAATCTCTACTTGACTGTGTGACAGGCCTGAGCGGCAGCGGGCCGGCATTTATGTACATGATCCTGGAAGGTTTCATCGACGGAGCCGTGCGCCAGGGGTTGTCCAGGGATCTGGCCAGGTTCTTGGCCGCACAGACCATGTTGGGTTCTGCCAAGATGGTTTTGGAAACAGGGGAACATCCAGGCAAATTAAAGGACATGGTGACCACTCCGGGCGGTACTACAATTGCCGGGCTTTACGCCCTGGAGGAAGGGGCTTTAAAGGCTCTGCTGATGAAGGCTGTTGACGCTGCTACCCGGCGTTCCCGTGAACTTTCAGGCTAAAAAAGGTGGGTGTGATATGATTGCTATTATAAAGACAGCTGTAGATGTAGCTTTTCAGGTTTATACCTGGCTTCTGATTGTGCGGATCCTGCTTTCCTGGTTCCGCCATAATCCTTATCAACCTGTAATACGGTTTGTTTACGAGGTAACCGAACCATATTTACGGATTTTCAGGCGGATCGTCCCACCTTACGGCCAAGTAGATTTTTCCCCCATTGTTGCTTTCTTTGCCCTTCAGATTATAGCATGGATGGTGGATAGGGTGTTTAACTTTATTCTATACAAAATGTACTTTCTGGCCTAAAATAAACGAGGTGAATAGTCTTTGTTAACGCCGCTTGAAATTCAAAAGAAAGTATTTCGCCGTGTTTTCCGGGGTTATTGCGAGGAGGAAGTGGATTCCTTTCTGGATAAAATTAACCAGGACTATGAAATTTTATATCGTGAGACTCAGGAATTAAAAGAAAAACTGGTTCAGTCTGATCGCAGTATGGACCGTTACAGGGATATTGAGGAAGTACTCAAAAACACTATGGTCATGGCTCAAAAAAACGCAGACGAACTGCGACAGAACACCGAAAAAGAGACTCGCCTGATCATGGACAGGGCGCGCATTGAAGCTGATGAGTTGGCTCGGGAAGCCGAGCAGGAAGCTGCAGCTATCATCAATGAGGCCGAACAGCGCGCATCTGTGATGGTATCCGAGGCTGAAAAAAAAGTAAGTCTTATTCTGGAAGAGTACCACCGGTTTAAAAGAGAGGCTCAGGTCTTCAGGATGCGCTTACGCTCTTTTCTGGATGCGCAGGTTAAGCTATTGGACTGCGAAGATTATGGACCGCTGGTGGAAAATGACTATGAAGAGGAGGAGCCTTTATCTGAGCCGGCTTAGTTAAACAATTGATGCTTATTGATAGATGAAGGAGAGGGAGCTAGAGCCTTCTCCGATTTTTTTTAGGGGTTGTCTGTTTAGTGGTTGATGTTTTAGACTAATTATAAACCAGTAATAAAGATAGAATTTGAGGTGCTGTGGCAAGTTGGAAAAACTGGGCAGGCTTTTTGACAGGAAGCCAGGTATCATAAACGAAAACGAATACTTTCTGTCCGCAGTGCTCCTGCCGCTCGTCGAAAAAGGAGGCAGGCATCACGTCTTATTCGAGGTGCGTTCCTGCCACCTGCTGAGGCAACCGGGGGAAATATGCTTTCCCGGAGGAAAAGTCGAAGAGTGTGAGCTTGCGTGTCCGGAAGAAACGGCTGTTCGTGAGGCTGTTGAGGAACTGGGAATAAAAAGAGAGCAGGTGTCCCTGCTGGGCTCCCTGGACTTTTTAATCACCCCGCCCGGCACGTTAGTATACGCTTATACAGGTCTGATCCGGGACCACGAGCGTATGTTTCCTAACCCGAATGAGGTTAAGGAGGTTTTCCTGGTACCAGTTGAGTATTTTTTAAAAAACCCTCCCTGTAAGAGCAGCGTTGAGGTAGCTACGCGTTATGCAGAAGATTTTCCGTATCACATGGTTCCTTCTTCATACAAAAAAGAATGGAATAAAAGATGGTCTTTTCCAGTGTATTATTACTTATATGGTGAAAGGTTCATATGGGGGATGACAGCTAGGATTCTTCAAAATTTTGTGCAGGTATATTACAACCTGAAATAGTGTTAAGAGGTTGTAAGCTTATTAGACTAAGGAGGTAGTGAGACGTGAGTTGTATCTATCAGATAAGCTGGTTCAGTAAGGTTATGAGAGTACAGCCGGAAGAACTGCTTGCTGAATCGACTATAATCGGAACCGACGCTGAGGCGTCAGGAAGGCTGCTTACGGATGCAGCCAACTTTGAAATTAAGGAGGCGTCCTGGGAAGTCATCCGTTCACCGGGAGGCGTACTTGACGGCAGAGGTGTTGTTCCCGGTTTAAAAGGTGTGGCCGCTTACTTTAATGCCGGAAAGGAACTGCGCCGGGCCGTGGGTGAAGAGGCAGGCGGCCTGGCGAGGGAACTTTTTGCAGAATGTATCAGGGGTATGATTCAGGCTGAAACTTTTTTATACCAGGAAAGAGGATACCCAACAGCTGAAGCTTACGGAGGCTATTGGGAGAAACTTTATCTTAATTCGTGCCGCTATTACAGCAGCTTAGACCGCATTTCCCGCAGGTGGTCCGACTATGTTAGCGGTTACAGCACAGGCTCCACATTTTTCAACCGGGTTAAAAGCTGTTCTATTTACAAGAAACGCGACGGATTGACTACCGCTGGCATTTTGACGGACTCTTTTCACGAAATGAGCGCTATTATAGACTTTAACGCGGAGGGCACGGTGACAGGGTGTTCAGGCAATTTTCTCAGGGCCCCCGACCAGGTTTGTTTTGAAAATTCCTCGTTGCTTGATGGGTTAATAGGAGCACCCCTGATTGGCTTCGGCAAAAAAGATATTGCCAAAATTATCGGCGGTCCTCTGGGTTGCGATCATTTGGTTGATTTGGTTGGAGACATGGTAAAAAGTATTAATACTGTTTTTAAAAATAATTCTAACGTTTTGGAAGAGGGGCTATAGCAGATGCTGCATATAACGGAAGACCGTGGCTCCGTTACATTTAAGGTAAGAGTACAGCCCAGATCATCCAAAAACGGGGTAGTAGGACTTTATGAGGATGCTCTCAAGCTGCGCCTGGCGGCGCCTCCGCTTGAAGGCAAGGCTAATGAGGCCTGCCGCGCTTATTTGGCGGAACTGCTTTCAGTGCCGCGCTCTCATGTGGAGATCGTTGCCGGCCTGGCAAGCCGCAGTAAAATAATCAGGGTCAGAGGGGTTAACGCTGATAAAGTTAACAAGCTAATTCTACAGGCGAAAAGATGAGTTAACTTATTGCCATCATAAAGGAACGCAAAAGGACTCAAACCGCTTTAACCATACAGCATTCAATTTCCTCCTCGGAAAGAACCCTCGTTACAAACAAGTCCCCTTTTCGAGCCAGTGATTACTTCCTCCGGTTCGATCAGCCGCGTGCGATTATGGTCAAAAAGAACGCAAACACTTGGGAATGCTGGCCGGCCTTTAGAGAATGACAAAATTATGCTCTGATTGACTTTGGCAGTAATTATATAATCGGTTCTTAACTACAAATTCTTAATTGGTTTTATAAAATATAAAATTTTTTTGGTGGCTGGTGATCAGCCTGTTTTTATTTGCCTGCGGTTTTATTGACTAAAAAAGTGCTTTTATATATAATATTGCGTGTCAGCGCATATCAAATGCCAATGAGCGGGAAGAGTAGATGTTAAACCTGTTTAGAGAACCCGGGACGGTGGAAGCCGGGTGGGGTAAGCGTTGAAAATCACCCGGGAGGCGCCAGCTGAAACCCATACGGGAATTAAGCTGTGCCGGCTAGCTGCCCGTTATACGGCTTTATTGAGTGGTTGGCTCTGGTTATACATATTTTTTTAAACCGGCCGGCAGTTTGGGTGGTACCGCGGGTTATTCATCCCGTCCCTTAAGGGGCGGGATATGTTTTTTTCTGCCTAAAAGTTTTTTTGATAGTTGTATTAAGCAAAAGTTTATATTTTTCAGTGAGAGGTGCAAAAAAGATGGACTACAGTAAAACACTGAACCTGCCCAAGACAGATTTTCCAATGCGGGCAAACCTTCCTCAGCGGGAGCCGGATTTTTTGAAATTTTGGGATGAGATTGATCTCTACCGCAAAGTTCAGAAAAAAAACAGCGGCCGCCCAAAATTTATCCTTCATGACGGCCCGCCGTTTGCCAATGGGCATATCCACCTGGGGCATGTTTTAAATAAGGTTCTCAAGGACATCGTAGTGAAGTTTCACTCCATGTCCGGGTTTGACGCCCCGTATGTGCCGGGATGGGATACTCACGGACTGCCTATTGAGCAGCAGGTAATCAAGGCCTCCGGTCTCAAACGCCATGAAATTGACACGAGGGTATTTAGAAACAGATGCAGGGACTTTGCCCTGGAATATGTGGACATTCAGCGCGAAGAGTTCAAGAGGCTGGGTGTGCGTGGTGAATGGGGTAAGCCTTACCTGACGCTTATGCCCGGCTTTGAGGCCCGCCAGATCGGCGTTTTTGGCGAAATGGCGAAGAAGGGCTTTATTTACAAGGGTTTAAAACCAGTTTACTGGTGTGCCGCCTGCGAAACCGCTCTGGCCGAGGCTGAAGTCGAATACGGCGATAAGCATTCCGCATCGATCTACGTAAGGTTCCCTGTTATGAACGGCAAAGGAATATTGCCTGAAAAGGATACTTACGTAGTTATCTGGACCACTACTCCATGGACCCTCCCTGCCAACGTTGCTGTTTCGCTTCACCCGGAATTTGAATACGCTCTGGTTCAGGTAAATTCAGAAAAATATTTAGTAGCAGAAGATTTAAAAGAACAATTCCTGGAGACTATGGGCTTGAAGGGAGCCGAAACTGTAAAGAAATATCGGGGAGCTGAACTTGATCGAGTGGAATTAAGACACCCCTTTGCAGATAGAATTTCTCTGATAATTCTAGGTGATCATGTTACCCTTGAGCAGGGTACAGGCTGCGTACACACTGCACCTGGTCACGGCATGGAAGACTTCATTGTCGGAAAACAGTATAATCTTCCTGTTATATCTCCTGTGGATGGTAAAGGACGCTTTACCGATGAGGGGGGTATTTTTGCAGGTCAGTTTTATCTGGATGCGGACAAAGCAGTGATTGAAGAGCTGGGGCGCAGGGGGCATTTAATGAAGCATGATACAATCCTGCACCAGTATCCACATTGCTGGCGATGCAAGAAGACGATTTTTTTCAGGGCAACCGAGCAGTGGTTCGCTTCTATTGATGGTTTTCGCCAGGCTGCTTTAGACGCTATTAGAAAAGTTCGCTGGATCCCCGGATGGGGTGAGGAGCGCATCTACAATATGGTGGCCAACCGGGGTGACTGGTGCATATCCCGTCAGCGGAGCTGGGGCGTGCCTATTCCCATATTTTATTGCGGCGAATGCGGCAAGGTACTGATCAACGATAATACGGTAGGCCACCTCCAGGAGCTTTTCAGGGAACACGGCTCAGACATTTGGTTTGCCCGTGAAGCCGCCGACCTGCTCCCCGTTGGTGTTAAATGCCCTCATTGCGATACAGGGCGGTTCACCAAAGAAACAGATATTATGGATGTTTGGTTTGATTCCGGCACCAGTCATTTAGGAGTGCTGGATGAACCGGGCTCATGGCCGGACCTGAGCTGGCCGGCGGACCTTTACTTGGAGGGAAGCGACCAGCACCGGGGCTGGTTTAACTCCTCGCTCTCCACGTCAGTGGCTGTAAACGGTCAGGCGCCTTACCGAGCGGTGTTGACTCATGGCTTTGTGGTCGATGAACAGGGCCGCAAAATGTCTAAATCACTTGGAAATGTGGTAGACCCCGTCAAGGTCATCAGGCAGATGGGCGCCGATATTTTACGACTGTGGGTTAGTTCTGCGGATTACCGGTCTGATCTTGCGGCATCACCTAATATTCTCAAACAGATGACCGAGGCCTACCGGAAAATTAGGAATACCTGCCGCTTTCTGCTGGGCAACCTGTATGACTTTGATCCTACCAAAGACATGGTTCGGTACGACCAGCTTTCAGAAATTGACAGGTGGGCCCTGGTAAAGCTGCAGAAACTGATTCAGAAGGTAGCCTGCGGGTACCGTGATTACGAATATCACGTGGTGTATCACACTATTTATGGCTTCTGTGCTGTAGACATGAGCTCCCTTTATCTCGATATCATTAAGGATAGGCTTTACACTGCCCCTGCAGGATCTATTCAAAGGCGTTCGGCTCAAACTGTCCTGTATGAGGTACTGTCTGCATTAGTCCGTCTGCTTGTCCCCATTCTTGCGTTTACCACTGAGGAAGTCTGGCGTCATATGCCTGGTGATAAGGGAGATGCAGTAAGTGTTCAGCTTACAGAAATGCCTGAAGTAAATGAAGATTACCTGGACGAGGAACTTGACAGGAAGTGGGAGCGCATCCTGGCAGTGCGCGGAGAGGTAACCAGGGTGCTGGAGGCTGCGCGCAGGGATAAAGTTATTGGTAATTCCCTCGAGGCAGCAGTTGAACTGTATGCCGGCAAAGAACTGCGAACTTTCCTCGACCCCCTTAACGACGAACTGGCTGTCATCTTTATAGTATCGGAAGTCAACCTGAAAGACATTGGCTCAGCGACGTTAGACGCGGTGAGGGTGGACTCCGTACCTGAGCTGGCGGTATCAGTGCATCCTGCCAGGGGTAAAAAGTGTGAGCGCTGCTGGATGTACCACGAGGAAACAGGATTGGACGCAGAAAACCCAACTGTTTGCCCCAAATGTGCCGCTGCCTTAAAGGGATAAACAAAAAATAGATTCGGGATTATCCAGTTTGTAGATGTAATCATGAATATTACCAGTTGGCCGCTGCTGATGCAATTTAGCGGCCTTTACTTATAAACATTTCCAGTTTTACGGTTGGTGTTCCTTATTTTTTTAAAGAGATTGATGGCAACGACGGCCAACATCGCTCCTATCATATCGTTCCGTATGTCCAAAATCTCCGCTGAGCGTGAGGGAACAAAGGATTGATGGTACTCATCGGAAACCGCGTACGTCAAGCAGAGTAGCACAGACCATAAAGAGATATGCTTGAGAGAAGTTGTCCTGGCAAATGCGTAATAAAAAAGTGCTGACAGGATCAAGTAAGCTGTAACGTGGCCCCAGTCAAAATTCTTAATGAAGGGAAACAAGCTGTTTAGTTGGCTGCCCGTGCGCCCGGAAAAATAATATATAACACTCATCCAGAGTAAAGGCGGCAGCCAGTATAAGATTTTTTTCATTAAACAACCTTAGCCTTTCTTCATTCAAACAACATTTGTATTATATCATAAGCATTTAAGCTTTTATGGTTCCCCGTCATTGTTAGGAAAATAATGGGATAATATAAAGATGTTTCTCGTTTGATACCTTTAAATTATGGTAATATTAAGTTTGGTGATGGATATGTTCCTGCTTGTCATACTTACCACCTTCATAATTGATCAGTCTACCAAAGCCGCAGTGCAGCTGTCAATGTATCCGGGAGAATCAATCGCTGTGGCGCCGCCTGTTTTTCATCTCACCTACATCATGAATCCTGGCGCGGCCTTCGGCATATTCGCCTATCAGACTCACCTGTTCATTACAATGGGTATTTTACTGGTAGTCGGGGTGCTGATAGGTTACAGGAAAATTCCTCCGGGCTTTGTCCTGATGCGGGTTGGTCTGGGGTTAGTCCTTGGAGGGGCGCTTGGCAACCTGGCAGATCGCCTGCGGTTCGGTATGGTGGTTGATTTTTTAGATTTTCGTGTCTGGCCCGTGTTTAACCTGGCTGATACAGCCATTTTTATCGGCGTCTGCCTCCTGGTATGGGAGCTGTTCAAAGATGAACAAAGGAAGTTGAAAAGGGGAGCGTAAAGGTACGTGCTGCTGTTTAATTCATTTGAAGTGGAGGAGGATGACTCCGGCGCCAGGCTGGATGTTTTTCTGTCGCGCGAAATAGGGGAGTTAACCCGTTCCCACATACAAAAGTTAATAGTGGAGAGGCTGGTTACAGTAAACGGCAGCACAGCACGTTCCAGCTATAAGCTTAAGCCTGGTGACCTGGTTGATTTACGGATTCCCGAGCCACAGGGCCTGGAGCTTAGAGCAGAGCCAATACCCCTTGATATATACTTTGAAGATTTTGATGTTATTGTAATCAATAAGCCACGGGGAATGGTTGTCCACCCTGCTACAGGGAACTTTTCGGGCACCCTTGTAAATGCCCTCCTTTATCACTGCCGTGACCTTTCCGGTATCAACGGGGTATTAAGACCCGGTATTGTTCACCGCCTGGATAAGGATACGTCGGGTTTGATTGCCGTGGCCAAAAACGATAACGCTCACGCAGGTCTTGCCGTACAGCTCAAGGATCGAACTGTTACCAGGCGCTATCTAGCCCTGGTTCACGGGAGGGTCAAAGAGCAGTCAGGCATAATCGATGCGCCAATCGGGCGTCACCCGGCAGACAGAAAGAAAATGGCTGTAGTGCAGAAAAACGCTAAGCACGCGGTTACAAAATATCGCGTGCTAAAGCGCTACAAAGGCTATACATATCTTGAGTTAACCCTTGAAACAGGCCGCACCCACCAAATCAGAGTTCACCTGTCGTATATAGGGCACCCGGTAGTCGGTGACTTAAAGTATGGCCCATCCTGTCCACACTTTGGTCTCAAGGGGCAATTTCTCCACGCGGAGGTACTTGGCTTTATTCACCCGAGCACAGGGAAATACCTTGAGTTTAAGTCGCCCCTGCCTGAAACGCTGTCGGAGATAATCACAAAGCTACCGCCCGAAGAACCGGACCAAGGGCATCATTAAGGCGGTTATTCCAGCTGCCATCAGCGGGCCTACAGGAACACCGTTCAGAAAGATAATGCCGAATATAGATCCCAGAACCAGTCCAAATACTATTTCCGGATCTACCTTGAGCAGTTTTAAGCCGCGTCCGTTTAAGTGTGTTGCTGCCGCTCCTCCTGCAATAGCCAGCATGCCGGTAAGCGATGTTAAATTGGACACTATATCCCGGTCCGTAACCTTGCCATTGGCCAGTGGAACCAGGATGGCAAGCATCAGGAAAAGAAGGCCAAGCTCCAGGCCGCGCCTTTCCAGCAAAGGGAATATAAAATTTATATTTGTGAATTTTAATACCAACAGGACACTTGCGGATGTTGCGATTAGGCTGGAATGTGCCACGATGCCAATGAGCAGCAGCGCGACAAGCATGTTCACTCCTGACAAGAAAGCTTCCCCCCTTGAGGGCGATGGTATTTTAATATATGCCGCCTTTCTGGTTGTTATTACCAGGGACAAAGACCCTTAGAGGAGGGTAGTGATATATAGTTATAATGTAGTTATAATATAATGTTGATCATGCGTTGCATGTTTGTTAGCAGCGGGTTGAACAGCCTATGATTCATGCTTAAGGAAAATAGGGCGAAGGGTGTCCCCCCTAAGGCCTACTCTCAGGGCTTCAAGCGCCAGCACTTCCTTAGTGGAAACATTTCCAAGGTTTACATTTGGGCCAAAGCGCATAATCAGTTCCTGCTGCTGCAGTTTCAAGGGAGCCTCCCAGATCAGCAAATGCGGTTCACTTACAGCTGACAGCATTTGCTCTACTTCATCCTTTATAAACTGACCCTTTTCGTCATAGAATCCCGCGTTCACTCCTGACTCCCTTCCTTCGACGATAACTCTGTATGCCCCGTTTTCCAGATCGCGCCATATCTGATTAATATAATGGTCTATCCCAGCCTTGTCCTGGAGGTTCTTTTTGCCAACCTCGGTTAAAACCTTGAATCCCAGGTCGAGTGACATTTTTATGGCGCGTTCTCTCACCTCCGGTGTTACATTAATCGTGCCGTCCGATACTTCTATGGTGGTGTAGCCAAGATCACCGGCCATTCTCAAAAATTCCCTCAACTTATCCTGTAGGATGGCAATTTCCAGAAAAGTACCACCGGGATAAATCTCGACTCCATATTCTTTAGATAGGGCTTGCTGAACAAGTTT
>DFAP01000015.1 GCA_002365855.1 Pelotomaculum sp. UBA3103
AAAAAAACAAAAACAAAAAAAAAAAAAATCTATAATAAAAAAAGAAAAAAAAAAAAAAAAAAAAAAAAAAAAAAAAAAAAAAAAAAAAAGGGGGGGGGGGGGACTGGTGGCATTGTTCAGCTTGAAATCACTCAAGATAAAAAACAGCCTGATCATGATCGGTGTAATGCTTCCCTTGATTATCGGCTTTTTGGCTTATGATTTAGACCGGCAGTCAAATACCCTGCGCAGCGCCCTGCATGACAGGGGTATCATTCTTGCTCAGACAGGCGCTAAATCCTCCGGTAAAATATTAAGCGACGCAATTGAACACGGAACTCTTACTGAAGAGCAGTTGTTCGATACAAACTATGTGCTTATTCCGGGTTCCAGTCCGCAGAAATACCATACAGCTTTTGACACTTTTACGGATAATAACTTGAGTTCGGTGCAGGACGCTTTTCTTGAGGACAGGGTCGTCATATATGCCGTTTCGCAGGACATAAACGGCTATGTTCCCACCCACAATACCATTTATCCCAAAACCGGTGTGGTTGAAACAGGCGGCGTAGGTGATAACCCTGCCCGCGCCAAGCGTATCTTTAACGATCCGGTGGGGTTGGCCTGTTCACAGAACACAGAGCCCTATCTCCTGCAAGTTTACAAGAGGGGGGACACCGGTGAGGTTATGTGGGATATATCGTCCCCAATCTATGTCGATGGCCGTCACTGGGGGTGCTTCCGCATTGGTTTTTCCATTGATGAAACAAACAGGCTGATTGCTGCGGTAAGAAACAATATTATTGGCGCGGGTACAACCCTCATGATTGCCATGATCATCCTGATCGTATTTATTACAAACCGCATTACCGATAGGATACAGCGGCTGGAGCTGCAAACAGAACGGATAGCCAAAGGCGATTTTACAGCCATTGACCTGGAAACCACATCAAGAGACGAGATGGGAAATTTGATCCGATCTTTCGGAAACATGGTCGACAGGTTGAGAAATTTGGTTGAACGGTCGAGCCGGTCGGCTAATACGGTAGCGGAGTACACAAATGAAATGCGTGACAGCATTCAAAAAGCTGCCGGCACTTTAAATGAATCAATGACTAAAATGGGGCAGCTTTCGGAGACCATGGAGAAAATGGAACAAGGTTCTGAAGATCTGGTTGAAGCTTCTGAAAAGACTGTACTGAGCCTGACCAAGGCGGAAACGACCTCGGAGAAGTTTCTGAAGCAGATGAAGTCCAGCAGTGTGGCAATGCTTCGCACCAGCGAGTCGGTTAAAGAGCTCGAATCCCACCTGGAAAAAATAGGTGACATAATCCAGTTCATTGCACTGATTGCCGATCAGGCCAACCTTCTTGCTCTAAAAGCTGTCTCGGAAGTGAATACTACCAACAGGGAGACCAAGGCTTCAGCACAGAAAGGAACTGCCGAACCCACCGCCTCACCTAAAGAAGACAATTTCACAGCCCTGGCTGCGGAAATTCAAAAGCGTTCGCATGATGCGGCCCTCGCTACAAAAGGGATCTACAGCCTGTTTGAAAAGGCGCTGCAGCACGCCCGTCAGGCCTCCAACAGCCTGGACAAAGATCAGCAGGTGGTTTCAGAGGGCTACATGGCTGCAACCGAGGCTTCACAATCCCTGAAATCAATTGTTGCCGACCTTAAAAACCTGATCGTGCTTGTAAAGGAAATTATTTCTGATACGCAGCAGGTTACAGAAGGGTTCAGCAGCTTGAACCGGGCTACCGGAGAGCAAAACGCTCTTGTTGAGAGGTTTTCCGCAGCGGAGGAAACACTGGATGAGGTCGTTGCTGAGATGAAGGAGACCTTGTCATCTCTAAAAGTATAGATTTTTAGTGATATAATAGTTGCATGGTAAAAATAAAGACCCTGGTATTCAGGCGCTGTGGCTGCGGCATAACGCAGGCGGGCTGAATGCCAGGGCGCATCTTTTATAGTATAATTAGATACTAATTTTATTTTGGAGCTTTTCCATCCAGTCGTGCCACAAAAACAAGAATTCTGGCTATTGCTTCGTACAATGAGGGCGGTATCTCTACACCGATGCCCAGATCGTGGAGAGTTTTGGCAAGGAGCAGGTCATGGTAAACAGGCACCCCCGATTTTTCGGCCATCTCTTTAATTTTTTTGGCTTTTAAGCCCTGTCCTGACGCAACCACAACCGGGGCGTTGTCTTTTCCTGGCTCGTAACGCAGTGCGGTGGCAATTTCATTACGCAGGTCATCCATCTGTTTCACCTCAAATCTTGCGGTCCAGAAGGTGCATTTCAAACTTGGGAAGCAGTCCTTCCACTACCGCGCCCAGTTCATGCCTTGCCTGGCTGCTGATAAATACTTCCTTAAAACCGATTGACATTAAGTCTTCCTGTAATAGGGGCAAGTTTTTTCTTATTACTTTGTTTGAGCTATCCTGATCGGTAAAGCACTTGACCAAGAGTTCATCATTACGATAGGTCAGGTTAACCCAGACCCGGCCAAGGTTTTCAGTAATCAGACAAATATAGATGTCTGAGGCCTGTGCCTGATGGACAGCTGTTCCTGCATTTCGTTCATTCAGCCTGGCAAAGAAACGTGCTTCCTGGAAAAGCTCGGACCGCATGGGCAGCGGGGCAAAGGCAGGGGGGATGAAAAGCTGCTCCTGATTCAGCTTTGCTTCAGCCTGATTGATTTGAGCTCCTGCAGGGCCTGCGCCCGCAGCCGGCTTTCCGCCAGCTGCGATTGCATCGCGCACCCGTGATGCGCCTTCAGCCTTTTCTGCAGGAGATACTTTGCTGCTGCTCTGGTAGGCCAGCTCTTGTAGGAGTGTTGTTAAAGCATTGATATTCATACTATGGAAATCGGTTCTGCATAGCCTTTTATGAAGTGGCCGGATCATGTTTTTTTTGACTTTAAACTCTTAAACCAGGGTTAAAAGGGGTTGTAAAATATGGAGATTGCCGCAATCTTTTCAACAGCTTTTATTGTAGGTTTTTCTGGAGCTATGATGCCAGGGCCGTTACTGACCGTCACCATCGGAGAAAGCGCCCGGAGGGGTTTCATTGCCGGCCCGCTATTAGTCCTGGGACATGCAATTCTTGAATTTTCACTCATCCTTGCCCTGGTAGGGGGACTTTCAACACTGCTTACAACAGCCGGAGTGTCCCACGCGATAGCTATACTGGGGGGCGCTTTTTTGCTTTACATGGGTACCGGAATGGCCAGAGATGCAATCACTGGAAAGGTTTCACTGGCTATGGGGCGCTCTGCCGGTGTGGCGTGCGCCGTGCAGGGAGGAGCTGACGCCAGGGCGGATGACCCTGAGGTTACTGGCAGGGAGGCGCGGCTGAACCCGGTTTTAGCCGGCATTTTAACCAGTATATCCAACCCTTTCTGGACGCTGTGGTGGGCAACAATCGGACTTGGCTACATCACGCTTTCACTGCAGAGCGGCTATTTGGGTCTGACCTCATTTTTCAGCGGTCATATACTGGCCGATCTTACCTGGTATAGCCTGATCTCGGCCGCGGTGGCAGGTGGCAGGAAGTTTCTCAGCGATGGAATATACAGGGGGACTCTGGTTGCCTGCGGGGAATTCCTGGTGGGGTTGGGAGGCTACTTCCTGTATTTCGGTCTGTTTACATGATGCTTGCAGCGCAGGGTAAAATAAAAGTAATTAAATAAAGACATTAAAGAAGGGGGCGGTTAGCTTGAGTGTGGTTTTTTGCGGAATATGCCCGCATCCCCCCATCGTGGTGCCTGAGGTTGGCGGGTCCGAGGCATTAAGGGTTGTTTCCACCCAAAAAGCCCTTCTCGAACTGGGTAAGCGGGTGAGGGAGAGCGGAGCAGAAACTATAGTCATTATTTCGCCACACGCGCCGGTTTTTCAGGATGTGGTCGGGTTAAACATGACACCAGTTTTAAGTGGGGACCTGGGGAATTTTAGAGCCGGGCAAGTAAAGTTTAAACTTGAAAACAACCGTATTCTCGCGCGCGAGGTTTTGAGACAGGGTACTGCACTGGGCCTGGCGGCCGTAGAGCTGGACCAGGAGGCTGAAAAGCAGTATGGCCTGGACCTCAGTCTTGACCACGGGGTCACAGTTCCTCTTTATTTCCTCCGCAAGTCAGGAGCCGAACTGCCTCTGGTGCATGTGTCCATGACGGTAGCGCCGGTTGAAAAGCTGTTCCTGTTCGGTCTTGCCGTCCGGAACGCGGCTGATGCCCTGCAGCACAAGGTGGCCCTGCTGGCCAGCGCAGACCTCTCTCATGGCCTGACCCGTGACGCGCCCGGCGGCTACTTGCCTAAGGGACAGGAATTTGACCGGGAGATAGCCCGTCTTCTGGCTGGTCCGGACATAGGTGGCGTGCTGGGGATGGACCCGTCCCTGGTCCGCCAGGCTGGGGAATGCGGCTACCGCTCTATTGTAATGATGCTGGGTGCGCTCGATGGATACGATGTCAGCGCGGAGGTCTTATCTTACGAGGGACCTTTCGGAGTAGGCTACCTGGTAGCTTCCTACCAGCCCGGGGATCGAAACCCAAATGGTTCCCTGCTTCAAAAAATTCAAAAGAAGCAGGCAGAAAAGGCTGCGCAGCGGCGGGCGGACGAAAGTTTGCTGGTAAAAGTAGCCAGGGAGACCCTGGAAAATTATATTAGCGGCCTGCCTCGAACTGCCGTCACTCAAATTCCGGATGAATACAGGGAGCGCGCAGGTGTCTTTGTCTCCATAAAAAAACACGGGAATTTGAGAGGCTGTATCGGGACCATCAAACCGGTAAGATCTAACATAGTGGAAGAAGTAATTGAGAATGCGATCAGCGCGGGAGTCCACGATCCCCGCTTCCAGCCTGTCCGGGAGGATGAGCTGAACGACCTGGAGTATTCTGTGGATGTGCTTTTGCCGCCTCAGCCAATCAGCGGCCTGCATGAGCTTGATCCCAAAAAGTACGGGGTGGTTGTTCGCTCCGGCAGGAGGAGCGGCTTGCTGCTGCCCAACCTTGAAGGTATCGACACTCCCGGAGAACAGGTTGCCATTGCCAGGCGGAAGGCCGGAATTAGCGAGGGTGAGCCGGTAAAGCTGGAGCGGTTTGAAGTGGTGAGATATAAGTAACAATTAGAATCCTGTCAATATGTTTTTTTGAGGTGATTGCTGTGCGTGAAGCCCTGTATTATGAAAAGAAGGAGAAAAATGCGGTTGCCTGTGCTCTTTGTCCGCATTTTTGCGAGATTAGGGAGGGGAAAGCGGGCATCTGCCGCTTCAGACAAAACCGCGCGGGAACCCTGTACGCGGCAAATTACGGAAAAGTATCCTCCTGCGGACTGGATCCGATTGAGAAGAAGCCGCTGTATCATTTTTATCCCGGCTCGGATATTCTTTCCTTCGGGACCCTGGGCTGCAATCTCAGCTGTGGTTTCTGTCAGAACTGGCAGATTGCCCTGGATGAATCCCCCACCAAAGATATTACCCCGGAGAGCATGGTTGAAATGGCAGTTCAGCAGTGTGAGCGCGGCTATCCCAATATTGGCATAGCCTACACCTATAACGAGCCCTTTATGTGGTATGAGTTTGTTTTGGATACAGCCCGCCTGGTCAAGAAAGCAGGGCTTAACAACGTCCTGGTAACCAACGGGTTTGTCAACGAGGCTCCCCTGCGGGAAATGCTTCCCCGCATTGACGCTATGAATATCGACGTCAAGGGTTTTACTGAGGAGTATTACCACGACAACTGCAAGGGAAGGCTGGCGCCGGTGCTGCGTACGGTCGAAATCGCCTGCCGGGAATGCCATGTGGAACTCACAACTCTCCTGGTGACCGGCTTAAACGACTCGCCGGAGGAGATAAGCCGGCTGGTGGACTGGATTGCATCCCTGGATCGGGATATCCCGCTGCATTTCTCGCGCTATTTTCCAATGCATAAAATGGATTTGCCGGCGACCCCGCTGGAGACACTGGCGCGGGCAAGAGAGATCGCCCGGGAGAAACTATCCTATGTGTATATCGGAAATGCCCAGCAGCTGAACGGCAGCGATACTTACTGCCCAAATTGCGGCGAAGAGGTAATCAGCAGGATGGGTTACCGAGCCAGGGCGGTAGGACTGAAGGGGAAAAACTGCAAAAGCTGCGGCGCTAAAATCAGGATCGTCGGGGATATCTAAGATTTGAGACAAGGGGACGGTTCTCTCGTCTCACTTCATCCCTTGTTTCATTTGTGGAGGACAAAATTAACTGTGTCCCGGGCTTTAATCACGCTGACCTTATCCTCCGGCTTGTGGTTGTCCGTAATTGCCACCACCAGGTAAACCCCCGGTGGCAGATTATTAAAATAGTACCTGCCGTTGTTATCAGTTGTCGCTGAGTTAATAATCTTTTTACTCTCTAAGTCTCTAACGTTGACTGTGGCTTTGTTAATCGGGGCTTTGCTTAAAAAATCCGTGACTGTCCCATCCAGGACCAGGTGAACCATGAAGCTTATTTTCAACTTGAGGGTACCGTTAATCAGGATTTTATCAGGCCGTGTTACATAGTTTTTGATGATAACCTGGTGGTCTATGGACAGAATGTCCTCCCGGCTTATTTCCGGGTGAAGGTTGACAAAAGTACTTATCTCCAGGTTTTTAGAAAACACTTTTTCAGGATTAAAGACATGTTTATCTTCCAGGTCGCTTGAAATCAATGCGAAGAGTTTTAATAAGGCCTCGATTCTTAAGGCTCCATTTTCTAAAAGTGTTGTTTCGATATTTTCCACTCTCTGGTATACTTCCACGTCAGAAACGGGCATGGTTACCCCGATCGTACTTGACCAATCGATATCTTTCTCAAATACATCGGTAATGGTGTTCTGTTCGGCCATTTAAAAGCCCCCTCGTTAAATATCCAATACCTGTTTATTACAGGTTGTATTATTATAGAAAGTCTCCATAGTGTTGAACCCGCTTGGCAATAGTCTTATATTAATCATTATCTTTTCCAAAAGAAAAAATATTTTTCATCTTTTTTAGAAAAGAACACATTCGCCCTTCAGGCGACTCAGACTGTCGACAAACTGCTTGAGACTTGAGGTTGAAGAAAGCATAAGGCCTCAAAATCGCCGCTAACGTAAGCCAAAGGTCACTTATCCACAGTTTTCAAAAAGGATTTCCTTAAGAAAAAAAACCTGCCAGGCAGGGCCGGCAGGCAAAAATCTAACATTTCATAAGATTTGTGACAACCTTGTTTGTTAATAGTACAAGAGAACCCTCAGACTGTCTCAAGTCCCCCCGTTTCAATAGAGTGAGACAAGAGAACCGTTTCCCTGTACCACTTGTTGTCAATTATCCGGCCTGGGAAGGTACACTGAGGGCTGCATGGTTTATGGAGTCAAGATAATTCGAAAGGCTCTTCGAGAATTCCTTTTCTATAATCAGCAGGGGATGGTTTTTTGGCAGCCGGTCAATCATAAAGTTATTAGAGACATGATAAATGGGGTTCACTATAAAAACCTTGGGGCCTAAAATGCTTAACAGCGCAATTTCAGCCCCGGCATTTATGGAGTAAATTAATTTAATTGCGTTAATTCTGTATGAGTATGTCATTTCCGCATCAATTATCACCAGGTCGGGCTTGAGCCGCTTATAGGCTGTAACAGCTTCCAGCACGTTTCTGGCTTCGGCTACAACAGTATACCCATTATTGTTAAATGTTTTTACAATTAATGCCCGCATCAAGGTCCTGTTGTTAAGGATCAATACCCTTTTGCCCAAGTCAAAACACCCCTTTATTAATTATTGTTTGAAATACATAATATGACAGAGAAATTATTTTTTTATTTTCAATATATTATTATTTTCTTAATTTATTAGATTAATCAAACAAAAAAGGACCTGCCGCAATTTCCCGGCAGATCCTTTATAAACGCGGTTTTTTACTCTTCTCTCAGGGAGCTCATGATTGATTGCCAATCACAGTGCTGTTCGATATTTTCCAACGCCGTGTTAATGCCTATGGTGTCCCCGGGTTTAATTCGTCTGGAAATCTCTGATAACTTCTCAATGGTTGTGTATGTGTCGCTGTGCACCAGGATCAAGGGGACGCCCTTTTCCGCCGCGCGCGAAATGACCTTTACATCCGGGTACAGCCCGCCGGTCAGAATCAATGCGGACGTGCTTGTTTCAAGAGAGGCCAGGGCCATATCTGCGCGGTCACCGCCCATGATCACCGCTTTGTTCCCCGAGCGGCGCATATATTTCAGAGCGCTTTCCATAGTCATGGCGCCAACGATAATCTCTTCCACCAGGCGATCTAAATTATCTTCGCCGGCCAGCAGCTCACCGCCCAGCGCTTCGTAGAATTCCGAGACGGTCGGTGACGCTATTTCAGGCCGTATAGGGATAATGCCCAAAGTTGTACAGCCTTTTTTTTCTAAAATCGGCTTGAATATGCCTTCTGTTTTAGCGAAGAGCTGCCTCGGCACATTATTGAAGATGTGGCCGATGACAGATAGCCCCCTGCATGTGAAATCGCTGTTAAAAAATATGGCCTGGTCAACGCTCAGGTCGTTATCGAGCTTGATAATATTTAAAATGGAAGCGTTGAATACGGGGGCCAGGCTGGCCACGTCGAGCCCGTAGGCCGCTCCGACGTAGGGAAAGGTCGCCCCGTCGATAATTATTAATTCTGCTTCCCGGGATATTTCCTGGTACGCTTCTTTGATGCAGGCCATGGCTACTTCAGGGTTATTTAAACCTGAAAGGTATGAAGTCCCTGCCGTAAAGGGCGCTATTTTACATACGTCTGTTCCCATATTCAATATCTCCTGCATCAGCAGGGCGTCATCTTCGCCGCCAAATAGCTTTGGGCGGCTTCCCACAGGTTTAAAATAAGTGACGTTGACCCCTTCTTTTTTTAGTTTTAACGCCATTCCAAGGGCGATGGCAGTCTTGCCGCTTCCCGCGACACCAGTGATATACAGATTTTTCATTTCATACACCTCACGATAGGGTAATTTTAACATCGAGGGCGGCTGCTCCGTGTTCATATGCAAATACCGGGTTGATATCGATCTCTGTAATCTCCGGGAAGTCAACAGCGAGTGAGGCCAGGCGGTAGATAATATCGCTTACAGCCCCAATGTTGACCGGCTTGTCCCCCCGGAAACCTTTCATCAGGGAGTAGGCCTTTGTTTCAGAAATCATCTCCGCTATTTCGCTGCTGGTTAAACCATGTGCCAGCCGGAAAGAAACATCCTTGATCAGGTTTACGAAAATACCACCAAGCCCAAAGCCGATCAGCGGCCCAAACTGGACATCCCTGGTCATGCCTGCGATCAATTCTATACCCTTTGGCACCATCTTTTGCACTTCGATGCCATGCGGGATCACTTTGGGTAAATATGTGTGCACGTTTTCAATGATGTCCACGTACGCGCGCCTTACATCATCGGGGGTTTTTAAATCAATTACAACCCCGCCCACGTCGGTTTTGTGCAAGATCTTTGGTGAAGCTACTTTAAGGACAACAGGGTAACCTATTTCATCCGCTATAGCCGCTGCTTCATCGGGGCTTTGGGATAATATGATGGGAATGGCATGAATGCCGTACGCTTCAGCGACCTCGGCAGCCTCGCTGCCGAGAAGGGCCAGCCGGCGGTCTCTATGTGCGTCATAGAAAACTGCTTTAACGGTCTTCTGATCCGGCTTGAAATAAGCCGCTTCTTGTTTTGTGTCTGCCTGTTCTATTAGTCTCCTGTACTCTGACATACCTGCAATGGCGGCAATCGCTGTCTCGGGCATGGGAAAGCAAGGGATACCGCTGTTGGAAAGGAGTTTCGTTCCCTCAGCCAGCGCCTGCCCGCCCATATAAGCGGCAACGATCGTTTTATCCGGGAAGTCCCGGTTATAGTCAATGAGCACCCGTGCCGTTTCTAGCGGCTCCGTAACCGCCACTGGACATAACAGTACGGCAACGCTGTCAACACTTTCATCCTGTAAAACCTTACCCAGCGCAAACTTGAAGCGATCCGCCCTGGCGTCTCCCAGAACGTCTACGGGGTTGTAGATACCAGCTTCGGCGGGCAGGTAAGAGCGCAGTTCTTCAATCGTTTCCTTGGAAAAGCGGGCCATCTGAAGGCCGTGCGCTTCAACCCTGTCAGTCGCTATAATGCCCGGCCCGCCGGAATTGGTCACAATGGCTACCCTGTCCCCCCTGGGTACAGGCTGGTTAACAAAAGATATGGCCAGATCAAACAACTCGGACATACTGGACACCCGCAGGACGCCGCACCTCTTAAAGGCGGTATTGTAAGCAAGATCGCTTCCCGCCAGTGCCCCGGTATGGGATGAGGCTGCTAGTGCCCCGGACTGGCTTGTGCCTGATTTTAGGATTATGACCGGTTTTTTTCTGGTTGCCTCGGCTACCACTTTTAAAAACTCGGGGCCGTGCGTCACGTCTTCAATGTAGCAGAGAATTACCTTGGTATTGGGATCGTCGACGGCTTCGGCGATAAAGTCAACCTCACTCAGGTCAGCCTTGTTGCCCAGGCTGTATATTTTACTGTAGCCAATCCCCCCGGCCGATATGCTCCAGTCCAGGATTGAGGCGAGGATCGCGCCGCTTTGAGAGATAAAGGCGATCTCACCTTTTGGCGGGAATCCTTTTAAGAAAGTGGCGTTGATCGGGGTATGAGTGTCAATAAATCCGACGACGTTCGGGCCCAGCACGCGCATGCCGTACTGCCTGCAGATGGACATGAATTCTTTTTCCAGCTCTGCGCCCGCGCGGCCTATTTCTTTAAATCCTGCGGTGATGACAACGAGAGTTTTTACCCCTTTTTTACCGCACTCCACGGCCGTGTCCAGAGCTTTCCTGGCGGGGATGCAAAAAATGGCTGTTTCGATATCTTCCGGTACATCAGCCAGGGAGGGAAAACATGGGATCCCTAAAATTTCCTTCTCCTTCGGGTTGATCGGATAGATCATCCCTTTATAGCCGCTCTCGACCAGGTTCATTACCAGGGCATAACCGATTTTCCCCGGTGTATTCGAGGCCCCGATAACGGCCAGGGACTTTGGGCTGGTAAAACTTCCGGTATTTCTCAAGGCAGTTTCACCCCTTATATCCATTATGCTGTTAAAATGGATATCATAATAAAAAGTAATTTCAGGTTGACATTTGTGTATTATAATTATATAAGGATTTTACCCTAACGGGTAGAATTTTTTCGAAAGTCCGGAGGTGTCCGATGTTTCCTTATCGAGTAGTATCGGTGATCCCTAAGCTTCCTGAGCCCATTAGCAGGCTTAAAGATCTGGCTTATGATTTGTGGTTCAGCTGGAATCCAGTGGGTATCGAGTTTTACAGGTCGATTAATCCCAAGCTCTGGCGGGAGGTGCACCACAACCCGGTGCTGTTTCTGATGCGCATCGGGGAAAAGGATCTTGAGGCTGCCTCAATTGACGATAATTACCTGGCCCTGTACAAGCGTGTCTTTGAACAGTATGACCGCTACCATGAGCAGGAAACGTGGTTTTCAAAGCATCACCCGGAGCACAAAGAAGACACAATCGCTTACTTTTCTGCGGAGTTTGGCCTTCATGAATCTCACCCTATCTATTCCGGCGGGTTGGGACTGCTGGCAGGGGACCACTGCAAGTCCGCCAGCGACCTTGGCCTTCCTTTTATCGGTGTTGGTCTTTTGTACAAGCAGGGGTATTTTTATCAGCAGATTAATAGTAAGGGCCTTCAGGAAGCCGAATACCCTCACCTGAATTTTTTTGAATTGCCTATAACACCGGTAAATAATCCTGACGGCAGCCAGCTTGATGTTACAGTCGAACTGATGGGACGGACGGTGTATATCAAGGTATGGAAGGTAAGAGTCGGGAGGATCAGTATTTTTCTGCTGGACACCGATACTCCAAAAAACAGCCCTGAGGACCGCAGGCTGACAGGACAGCTCTATGGCGGAGACAGGCAGTACCGGATCTCGCAGGAGGTCGTGCTTGGCATTGGTGGGGTCAGGGCCTTGCGGGCAATGAGTATAAACCCGCGTGCCTGGCATATCAATGAAGGGCATGCCGCGTTTATGATCGTTGAGAGAATCAGGGAATTAATGCGGTACCTGGTTTCCTTCGATACGGCCCGGGAAGTGGTGAGGTCTTCCACAATATTTACCACTCACACTCCTGTGCCGGCAGGGCATGACCTGTTCAACGAGGAACTGCTGGGAAATATTTTCGCCCCTATTATCAGTGAAATGGGAGTAAACTTTAAGGCCTTTAAAGACCTGGCCTGGGATGAGCAGCGGAACAGCTTTAACATGACTCTGCTGGCTCTCAGCCACGCCTGTCTGACCAACGGCGTCAGCAAACTGCACGGAAAGGTTACCAGGGAGATGATGCGCTCCTACTTCAGCAGGCTTCACCCGGAAGAAATACCGATAACTTCTGTCACCAATGGTGTACATATGGAGACCTGGATGGCCGTCGAGCTGAAAGAGATTTTTTCAAGATATCTCGGAAAGAGCTGGTTTGAACATGTTACCAGCTATGAAATGTGGGAGAAGTTGGACCAGATTCCGGATGGCGAGCTATGGGAAACACACCTGCTGTTGAAGAAAAAACTGTTTGCTTTCATTCGCACCAACCTGAAGCAGCAGCGCAGGCGCAACAGGGAAACTGTTGAACGCATCAACGAGGCGGATGGTTATCTCGATCCCAGGATACTGACAATTGGTTTTGCCAGGCGGTTCGCCACGTATAAAAGGGCCACGCTTCTATTTAGTTGCCCTGAAAGGCTGGCTAAAATGGTCAACAATCCGGAACGGCCGGTGCAGTTTATTTTTGCCGGCAAGGCTCACCCGGCAGACGCGGCAGGCCAGGAGTTAATCAGTAAGATTTACAGCTATACCAAGCGCCCTGAATTCAGCGGCAAGGTGTTGCTGCTGGAAAACTATGATATTCACCTGGCCCGGCACATGGTGCAGGGAGTGGACGTCTGGCTGAACACTCCGCGCCGCCCCATGGAAGCCAGCGGGACCAGCGGTCAAAAGGCGGCCTTGAATGGGGTAATCAACGCCAGCACCCTGGACGGGTGGTGGCCTGAAGCCTACAACGGCCATAACGGTTTTCACATAGGGACGGAAAACGTGTACCATAATGATGACCTTCAGGATCAGGATGACTGTTATTCTCTGTTCAACGTACTGGAAGAGCAGATTATCCCCATGTTTTACCGTAGGGCAGAAGGAAACCCGCAGGAATGGCTGAAGGTGATGAAGGAGTCAATTAAAACCATTACCCCAGTCTTTAACACGGACCGTATGGTAGCGGAGTATACCGAACGTTTTTACATACCTGCAATAAAGAGAGGGAAGACTTTTACAGAGAATAATAATTACCTCGCCAACCACGCGGGTAACTTCAAGAAGCTGATCTTGGATTACTGGGACCAGGTCTCTATTGTATCGGTCGAGTCCAACGGAAAACCGACTATGCAGGTGGGTGACAGGCTGGAAGTCAAAGCTGCTGTTAGTCTGGGGCTGATTTACACGCGCAGTGTGGCGGTGGAGATTGTGTTCGGTACGGTGGAAGAGGGCACGCTGAAAAATATTGTGGTTTACCTCATGGACCTGGAAGGTGAAATAGCTGATAATGTTTATCGCTACAGGGGGAGCCTGAGCCTGCCGCAGGGCGCTCTGGGCTATACCGTCCGCGTGAGGCCTGAGAGCAGGGATTTCCCCCTCGGCGAGCTGCCTCTGGTAACCTGGGCCCAGGTCTTTTAAGCCCAGGAAGGGTATAGCTTTTACAACAGGCAGGACAGTACAGTACAAACTTATGATTTAGCACATTTTTGCAGAAGATTGTAAAGGCTTCTCTTGAAGTTCTCATCATCTTCGGCAGTCCTCTTTTTGGGACCTCTGGTTCTGCCCCCGCCTCTGCGGAATTTGGCTTTTAATTCCCTCTCTTCAAGAAGGAAGCCGATAGTTTCCTCCCGGTAGATGCGTCCGACAGGTGACACAGCCGAGGCCCCCCTGCCAAGGGCCATGGCCGCCAGGCCCCAGTCTTGGGTTACCACGATATCTCCCCTGCCGGTAAGGTTTACCACCTGCAGATCAGCTTCCTGGGGCGCGTTGCCCACCACCACGTGCCGGTCAGACTCTATCCGGTGGTTGAAGCTGGCTACTGTAATCAGGGGCACTGAAAACTCACCCGCCGCCTGGCGGCAGATAGCCAAAGCCGTTTTTGGAGTTGCGTCCGCATCCACGATAATCTTCATGTTTTTCACCATTAGATTATATTTTAAAATGTCCTTAATAATCATACCTAAGCAGCAATTCAACATCAAGTTTTAATTGAGTTTTTATGGAGTGTCTGTAAAACTGTGGAACTCCCTCTGTGGCCAAGGATTTTCGCCTTAAACATAGAACGTAGTAGCAGGGGTGAATCGTTTATGACGCTGATTCTCATTGTGGATGATGAGCGCTCACTGGTTAAAGGGCTCAAATACAGCCCTGAGAAAGAGGGATACGAGGTAGCCACCGCTTATGACGGAGAAGAGGCTCTTGCCGTTGCTGCAAGAATGCCTGTTGATCTCATAGTGCTTGACCTGATGCTGCCGAAATTGGACGGCCTGGAGGTCTGCCGCCGTATAAGAAAGGAAAAGAACACTCCAGTCATTATGCTCACCGCAAAAGGAAATGATGTTGACAAGATTGTCGGTCTGGAAGTGGGCGCAGATGATTACCTGGCGAAACCTTTCAATGTCAGGGAACTGATTGCCAGAATCCGGGCGGTTCTACGCCGCGCTGCCGTTTCCCGGCATCCCGCTGCGCCGGCAGGCGCCTCTTTAGGCCAGGAGATTACCGCCGGTCAGTTGAAGATTGATTTAGCCCGCCGCCAGGTAACAATGGCTGGCCTGCCGGTAGAACTCAGCGCAAAGGAGTTTGACCTTCTGAGTGTCCTTGCCTCCCGCCCCGGCCAAATTTTTACCAGGGACATCCTGCTTGAGCAGGTTTGGGGCGCAGGTTATTTTGGTGACCCGCGGGTCGTTGATGTTTACATCCGGAGAGTGCGTGAAAAAGTTGAGGCTGATCCTTCATGCCCCGCCTGGATCCTCACAAAGTGGGGTTTGGGATATTATTTTGAGGGGCTGAAGCAGTGAAATGGTTTCATTTCAAGATAAGACTGGGGATACGCCCAAAGCTGGCTGGAACATACCTGCTGATCATTGTGGGGGTTTTATTAGGGATTAACTGGCTAGTTCTGGGCGCCCTGGAGGCTGACTACCTGCGTGACCGGGAGGTTAAATCTCTCACTAACGCGAATATCATAGCACTGGCGGGGCAGGATGTTATTTTGCGGCAGGACCGCAATACCTATTATTTTGCCAGGAACTATGGTGAACAGGTGCGGTCACGGGTGATTATACTGGACGGGTCCGGGAAGGTTACGGTAGATTCCTTCGGGGAGAGCTGGCTTGAAGGCCAGTCGCTGTCTCACGCTGAAGTGGTCTCGGCACTGGCGGGGACGGGCCGGGCTGGTGTTTATACACTTCAGAGCAGTGGTGAAAAGGTGCTTTATGCGGCTGTTCCCGTCGGCGATCAAAAACCTGCCTCAGGTGCCGTAATGCTTGTGACCGGCCTGAGTGATGTTTACATTGCCCTCGGAGAGATCCGCAGGCTGATGATGCTTGTTTCCACGGGGGGCGGCCTGATCGCGGTAGCTGTCGGACTTTTTTTGGCCGCACGCTTTACCCGCCCCATTCAAAACCTGACTGGAGCTGTGCAGGCGATGGCACAGGGTCAGCTTGGCCAGCGGGTGAAAATAGACAGCAGCGATGAATTAGGCAGGTTGGCGGAGTCGTTTAATGAAATGGCGGGGAAGCTGGAGAAGGAAGACAGGATTCGACGGCAGTTTTTAACAGACTCGTCCCACGAATTAAAAACACCGTTAAGTTCAATTAAAGTCCTTGCCCAGTCCCTGCTTGACGGTAAAGAGCAGGATATCGAAGTTTACAGGGATTTTCTCCAGGATGTGAACACGGAAGCAGACCGTATGTCTCGCCTGGTTAATGATATGTTTCAGCTGGCCAAGCTTGAGGATGCCGAATATCCCGTGCAGTTTTCCGCACAGGAACTTGAGCCTGTACTTGACCACGTCCAGGGCCTTTTAAGAGGACAAGCTGACTTAAAAGGAATCATCATGGAAATCAGACCTGCGCAGGGAGCCGGCGGCAGGACAGCCGTCGCTGATGTCATCAGCTGGCCTCTCAACAGGGACCTGTTTACACGCGTTCTGATCAACCTGTTGGACAACGCGCTTCGTTACACCTCCACCGGGGGAAAAGTATTAGTAAGTTACCAGGTTGAACGGGATGAACTGGTACTCCGGGTATCAGACACAGGCAGAGGCATTCCCCAGGAGTATTTACCACATATATTTGAACGTTTCTTCCGGGTGGACCAGGCCAGGGCACGGGAAACAGGTGGAACCGGGCTGGGGCTGGCAATCGCGCGGCAGGCTGTTCTCAGGCATGGAGGCACGATCACGGTTGACAGCCGCCAGGGAGTGGGAACAACATTTGAGCTTCGTTTTCCAGGGACACCCGTGCGGGTTCACAGCTAAAACTGTAATACTTTTGTAATAATGTTTATATAGACTTGAAATAATTTACTGTTAATATGTATGTAGCAACTGCAGGTGCGTATTACATCAGAAGGGAATGAGGGAAATGCTGTTGAATTTACTGAACAGGATGGGGAGCAGGTCAGCCTGGAGGAGGATAACGGCTGCCGCTGTGATTCTCGTGCTTTTGCTGGCTCTTGGAGGCTGCCGCGCAAAAACCGAACAGCCGGCCCCGGGAGTCGGCCCCGGCCAGACCGGAATCAGCCCGGAACCAACGGAGTCGAAAGAAAAACTTTCCCTGTATTTCGGAGACCAGGATGCTATGTACCTGGTTCTTGAGGAGCGCGAGGTTGTAAAAGGCAGCAAGTCGCTTGAAACGGTAATTATTGAGGAATTAACCAGAGGACCCGTAAATCAAGGTCTGCAGAAAACAATACCCCAGGAAGCAAAACTGCTATCTGTGAACGTGGTAGACGGGGTAGCTTACCTGAACTTCTCCAGGGAGTTTCAGTCCAAACACCCGGGGGGCACAGCAGGAGAAATAATGACGCTGTATTCAATCACCAACTCTCTTGCTAAACTGCCCGGCATTGAAAAGGTGCAGTTCCTGCTGGCAGGTGAAAAGCAGGAATCCATCCTGGGGCACATGGACACATCCAGGCCTATTGAACCGGATTGGAACCTTGTTAAAAATTAACTTTTGGGCAGAGGCCAGATAAAAGGGGGTATAAAGCGGTGCCGGCCAACCTGACACCCCAATATTACGAGGCTGAGGAAGTTTTTAAAAAGGCGGTAACAATCGAGGAAAAGATAGCAGCCCTTGAAGAAATGCTGGCGGTCATCCCGAAACATAAGGGCACGGAAAAAATGCAGGCTGATCTTAAAAAGCGCCTCTCCAAGTTTAAAGAGGAGGGGCAGAGGAAAGCCAAGGCCGCCGGCCGCGTCGACCCGTTCTTTATTGAGAAGCAGGGAGCCGGTCAGGTCGTGCTGCTGGGCTTTCCGAACACGGGGAAATCAGCGCTGGTGGCGTCGATGACCAGGGCCAAACCCAAGGTGGCTGAGTACCCTTTTACTACAACCATACCCCTTGCCGGGATGATGCCCTATCAGGATATCTTTATTCAGCTGGTAGACACGCCGCCAATCACCGCTGAGGTTGTGCCGCCCGGTTTATCAGGAACTCTGCGAAACGCCGACATGCTGCTGGTTCTTGTCGATGCCGCTTCTGATGACTGCCTGGAGCAGCTTATGTACTGCCTGTCCTACCTGAAAGAGAAAAAAATCATACGTGAGGGCAGCGCGCCGGGAGTCCGTGGGGTACCGCCCGGCAGGCTACTGGTTCTGGCCTCCAGGACCGACCTGCCGGAAAGTAAAGATAATATCCAGATCATGAATGAGCTGGGGCCAGGGGACATTGAGCTGTTCCCCGTGTCCGCCGCCAGGGGCCTGGGACTGGAGGCGCTCCGGGAGAAAATCTTTGAGACGCTGGACGTTATTCGTGTATACACGAAAATACCCGGCAGGGAACCAGATTTAAAAACACCTTTTGTCTTAAAAAGAGGAAGCACCGTTTTAGGGCTGGCAGGGTCAATTCACCGGGATCTGCCCCGGTTGATGAAAAGCGCCAGAATCTGGGGCTCAGCACGTTTCGAAGGGCAGTCGGTGATGCGGGATTACGTGCTGCAGGACCGGGATATCGTTGAAATAGCCCAGTAGGAGGCCCATATCAATTTCGATGGGCTACGGCGAAAAGCACTGAACAAATTGTCACCGCTTTGTTCGGGGCTTTTTATTTTTAGTCGCAGACGGCTCATGTTTTTTTATGTCCCACCTCACGGGTCTGTACCAGGCTGGTGCCGCCCGGCACACCTGGAGTGCCTGCAGTTATAACGGCCAAATCTCCGGGGGAGATGGCCTCACAGTCCAGCGCCATGTTCAGTGCTTCCTCGATCATTGTGTCAGTGCGCTGCGTCTCCTTGACCAAAATTGGCAGGACACCCCAAACAAGGGTAAGCTTTTTCATCACTTCAGGAGAGGGTGTTGCGGCTATAATGGGTGCTCTTGGCCGGTATTTGGCCACCATGCGGGCAACCTGCCCGGATTTGGTTGCGGCAATAATCACGGATGCGCCCAGGTTCATAGCAACGGTACAGGCGGCATGGCTTAAGGCTTCAGTGGCTGTCAGCGTTCCGGAGAACCTTCCTTTTAATCTCAACATTTCCTCGTAAGGGAGCACTTCCTCAGTGCGGCGCGCGATCCTGGCCATCGTTTCCACCGCTTCGGCAGGGTAAGAGCCTGTTGCTGTTTCCGCCGACAACATGACTGCGTCGGTTCCATCAAAAATAGAGTTGGCTACATCAGATGCCTCCGCCCTGGTGGGACGGGGGTTATATACCATGGACTCAAGCATCTGCGTTGCAATGATCACAGGTTTACCCCTGGCACGGCATTTTTGAATGACGGTTTTTTGTACCAATGGCACCTCTTCGGTAGGTATTTCCACTCCCAGGTCACCCCTGGCTACCATTACGCCGTCTGAGACCCTGATAATTTCCTCCAGGTGGTCAATCCCTTCCTGGCTCTCAATCTTTGCTATTATGTCAATCCTGCTGTTTTCCTGTCCAAGTATCTCACGAATGCTGTTGACGTCTGCAGCGCTGCGTACAAATGAGGCGGCCACAAAATCCATATTATTGGCAATGGCGAAATTCAGGTCGTCAATATCCTTCTGGCTTAAGAACGGAAGATTGGCCCTGACCTCCGGGAGGTTAACCTGTTTGCGTTCTTTGAGCAATCCGCCATGCGTGACACGACTGATAATATTAGTCCCGTCAGATTCTATTACAGAAAGACTGATCAGGCCGTCAGACAGTAAAATATTATCGCCATATTTAACGAGGCCTGGCAGTTCGTCATAGCTAACCTGAACTTCCCGTTCATCGCCTTCTATCCGGCGATTTGTTAGAATAAACTGCTGGCCGGGGATTAATTCAACCTGCTTATTTTTTATGGGCCCTATTCTTATTTCCGGGCCCTTGGTGTCCAGCATCAGGCCCACTTCGACGCCAAACTCGCTGCAAGCCTTTCGTACCAGCTGAATGAGGCGCTTGTGTTCCTCATGAGTGCCATGAGAAAAGTTTAACCTGGCTACATTCATGCCGGATTGAACAACAGCCTTAATTTTATCCAGGTCGTTCGTAGAAGGACCCAGGGTGCAAATAATTTTCGTCTTGCGTAAAGATTTGACATTTGCTCCACATTGCATGATGTTTATCCCACCAGTTTTTTAAGATATTGTAACACAGGCTTGTTACTCTGGGATATTCTAAGCTTAAAAACTTAAGAGGCATCAGGTGACCAGTCAAAATGTTATAGTTTACATAAATGGCGCATATTGTCTCATAGTAAGCGTAAACTATTTTTACGGGTGTTTTGCCGGAAAGATTTAAACGGGAGGTAATGAAAAAGTATAAAAGCGGCAAATCGTGGTTAGCATAGACAACAGAAGGGGTGGCGGGCACAAAACCACCTCTTCAGATCTGTCCGAACGGTACTTTAATATTTTTTTAATTTGTATGTATATTTGTTTTTGGAAATTTTGAGAAGGATTTCAGCAATAATAACAGAACTTACTTCTTATATACAGTAGTTATGCAGT
>DFAP01000139.1:0-21800 GCA_002365855.1 Pelotomaculum sp. UBA3103
TGAACGTGCAAGATTACAACAACCCTGTTGCGAAACCTGGCCATCTGGTAAAAGGCGGGCAAGTCATTGGCGGGCAGAATGCCCTGTTCGCCTAAAACCCGGAAAGCGTCGACATAATTATCGGGAGCCCTGTAACGCTCCCGGGCTATAATGTGATTGGCCATGTCAAGCATAGCTTCAATGCATGTCTGCAGGTAATGCTTTGCCGCTCCGGTTAAGAACGGGCTTTCCAGAAAGTCTTTTTCAGAGATTATACGAAGTGATTCCAGGTGGGCAAGATTTTTTTCAATATAGCTAATTTTTGACATCAATACGTCGAGTTCAACCATTCAGGTAACCCTCGCAAAGAGCTTTGCGGTATTCCCGGTAATATGTTTCCAGATCCACCTGGTAGTCTCCATATTTACGGTAGGTATCTTCCAGGAAGCCGGCCAGGGTATTCGCATCGGCTTCAAAGAGGAGGATTCCCTTAGCTACAGCCTTAAAACGGAGTTGAGTTGGCGCCCGGTTCAGGTTAACCAGGTCGATCCTTTCAATGCCTAAAAGCAGAGCAAGATCGGCTTCAATGGATAATTCCCGTTTGAGATCCGGTAATTTACCGGGATAGTAAATTACGCCGAGGTCAAGATCACTGAAATTATTCTGAAACTCTGTGCCGAAAGAGCCGAATAGATAGAGTGCCACGATATCGTCCTGCCGGGACAGGTAATCCTGTACCGCTTTTAACACGGGTCCGGTGAAGCCCCTGTCGTATTTTATTGAAGAAATGTTGCGGCTAAATAAATCAATTGACTTCATCGGATGTCCCCCCATAGTAATTACGTTCGGCCAATCTTTTCCCTGATCTTAACATACACGGGGAGTATGTCAAGGCATGCTTTACGGGGTCAGGCGCCTAAGTTATTGCAGTCGGGCAAGGCTGTAAAGGTATTGAGCTGGCTCTTGAAGATGGCAATGCTGTCCCAGAACCGGCAATTGAAGAAAACTATTCTGGTAAAATACTTTTAAGAGCGCCGAAGTCGCTGCATAAGGAATTAGTGGATATAGCTAAAAGCGAAGGTGTTAGTTTGAATCAGTATCTCGTTTATCAGCTTTCTAAGTCAGTTAAAAGATCAAATACCACAATTTAGCAATTACTTAATTAAAACGCCTTAACAGCCAAAATATTTAATGAAAGACAAAGCTTGACAATGAATTTAGGGGAACATATACTTAATTCAGTGAACCATTTTATTGACTAAGGATCATTTGGAGGTGCGCGGTGGGGCATCCCGGAGTAGAAAAATATTTTGCCCGCATGGATGAGATCTTTGCGGGGATGGTACGCAGGCTGCACGCCGAGCTGGAAAACCAGATGGTTTCGGGTATTACCGGAAGCCAGTTTTTTGTTTTGAAGAACATCAACAACAGGGGCAGGCTGACGGTGTCCGAGGTAGCCGAAGACCTGGGGGTGTCACTCAGTGCCATCACGGCCCTGGTTGACCGCCTGGTGAAAGCGGGGCTGGTCTTCAGAAGTCGCGACGAGCAGGACCGGCGCCTGGTCTGGCTGCAGGCGACGGACAAGGGGAAGGAAATCCTGGGCAGGTGCGTCGAGGGCAGGAAAAGGGTCGCCGTAAAGTATTTTTCCCGGCTCCCGGAAGAGGACCTGGAAAAACTGATTGAGATATACGAAAAAATCATATCCCTGATGCGCACGGAGGAAAAAGAAAAGTAGCGTCTCACGGTTCCGGCTGCAAGGCCGGAACTATTTAAATATCCTGATTAACTGACCAGGTTAATAATTTACGTTTGGTTCAGGAGCTGAAGGCGGGCTTAGAGAGGGCGAAGAGGTTGCTGTTACCAACCTTGAACTGCTGAAAGACGAAGTGAAAATCAGCATCCGGAATTAAGTGCTGATGGTGATGGGGGGTTAAGCGTGAAAAAGAAAGCGGTGCTTTACGTTGTGCTGGCAGCTATGGTCGTGTCCCTGGCCGGTGTGTCTTTCTATTACTGGTATAAGAACAGCCATTATGTTGAAACGGAAGATGCAAGGGTGGACGGGTCCATCGTCAAGGTCGGCCCCCAGATATCCGGCATGATCGCGGAGATTAACGTTGCCGAAGGGGACCTGGTAAAAGAAGGGGCCATCATCGCCCGGCAAGTTGATTTCAACCTGAAGCAGGGTGACAACCTGGACCTTTCCGTGGTCAGGTCGCCTTTAACAGGGACTGTTATTAAAAAGATCGGAAATGTCGGAGAAGTAGGCGTGCCGGGCCAGCCTGTCGTCATGGTCGCCGACCTGAACAGCCTTTACATAACCGCGAATATTGAGGAGACCAAACTGCACAGGCTGAGGACAGGCCAGAATGTGGATTTCACCATTGACAGCATCCCCGGCGTGAAGTTCAACGGGCAGGTTGTTTCAATCGGCGAGGCCACGGTGTCAACTTTTTCGCTCCTGCCCTCGATGAACACGGGCGGGAACTTTACCAAGGTCGTACAGAGAATACCGGTAAAAATAGGGATTGACAAGTACCAGGGACAACGCCTGCTCCCGGGTATGAGCGCGTTTGTGCGTATTCACATTAAATAATAAAAACATCGGAGAAATAAAAGAAAAAGCGGGGGCGGCCAAGATTGTGGGACGCGAAGAGAACGGACCTGCCGGCAGCGGGGTGAACTCCATAAACAACGAAGACAATACCGGCTCGAAAATACCGGTAGTGGCGCTTTTAACCCTGGTCGTCGGCGGGTTCATGGCCATCCTTGACGGCAGCATTGTAAACGTGGCGCTGCCCAAGATGATGGCCATTTTTGGCGTAACCCCGGACCAGGTGCAGTGGGTAATGACCGCCTACCTGCTTGTTTCCGGTGTCGTGGTGCCGGTTACCGGCTACCTTGGAGACAGGTTCGGCATGAAAAACATGTACATTTTCTCTCTGGCCGCGTTTACGCTCGGATCGGCTGTCTGCAACCTGGCCTGGAGCAACAACTCACTGGTTGCTGCCAGGGTCATCCAGGCTATTGGCGGCGGGATGATCATGCCTGTAAGCATGGCGATGATCTATAGAATCGTGCCGATGGATAAAATTGGCATGGCTCTTGGCATATGGGGCATTTCCGCGATGGCGGCGCCCTCCCTCGGGCCGACTCTGGGCGGCTACCTGGTTGACAACTTCAGCTGGCACTGGATATTTACCATAAACATACCTGTAGGCATCGCTGCCTGCTTCCTGGCCGCGTTTACCCTGGTGGAGACACCCCGCAGAGCAGACCTGAAACCAGACATTCCAGGCGTCATTTTAAGCGCCGCCGGATGTTTCGCCCTGCTCCTGGCTCTCAGCCAGGGGCAGGATAAGGGCTGGTCATCCCTGTATATAGTCAACCTGTTTATCTTTTCCGGCTTTTCACTGCTCCTTTTTGTAATCTGGGAACTGATCACCCCTGAACCTCTTTTGGATATCAGGCTGTTAAAAAACAAGACTTTCAGCATCAGCCTGATCTGCCTGAGCATAGTCACGGTGGGGATGTTTTCCGTAATCTTCCTGGTACCGCTTTTTGTCCAGTCGATCCAGGGATATTCACCCATGCAGACAGGTTTGATCATGATGCCCATGGCCCTGACAATGGGCGTGATGATGCCCATCAGCGGGCGGCTGTTCGATAAGATCGGCGCCACGCCCCTGTGTGTGGTGGGTTTTACCATCGTGGCCATAACCACCTACCAGCTGCACACATTGACATTCGATACCAGCATCAGGGGCCTGCAGTGGCTGCTTGTAAAAAGGGCCTTCGGGCTGGGGCTCTGCATGATGCCCCTGACCACGGCGGGTATGAACACCATACCTCACTTCCTGATCGGCCGGGCCTCGGCTATGAGCAACCTGGTCCGTCAAATATCAGCTTCCTTGGGCATCGCTTTCCTTACCTATACCATGCTCAGCCGGCAGGACTATCATGCCGCTAGGCTGGCGGAGTCAGTTAACTGGGGTTCCCCGGTTGCGGCAGGCGCCATTCAGCAAATCCAGGGCATCCTCTCCCAGGCCGGGCTTGGCGGGCAGGCAGACGCCTCCGGCGCGGTTGCAATCCTCACATCGCTGGTGAACAGGGAAGCATTTATCTCCGGGCTCACAGACGCCTTCATCATCAGCACCATTCTGATCATCGTGGGGATACCCTTTGTGTTCTTTCTCAGTAAAAAACGTGTTGAGGAGCAAAGGGAAGCAGAATACAGGCGATACGCCCATATGGCTGCGCCGCTGCCCCAGATTGGCGGAATGACGGGTAATGACGGGCCTGGTGGAACGGGCGCCCCGGCGGGACCGGGCGGCAGGGCGCCTGGGCCTGCAGCGACTTAGCTCTAAAGATATTAATATTCAAAAACTGCTTAAGCCCCGTTCATTGATTAAGCGGGGCTTACCCTTGAGAGTAGAGAAATGTAAATAATTGTGGTAAAATAGTCAAAGCGCAGAGCCTGATTGAAAACTCAAAGGGCAGGAGGAATATTTCATGATGAAGGTAAACCTCCTTGGCGCCTGTGTTGATGCGTTAAGCATGGATGAGACCGTAGAACGGGTAGCCGGAATGATCAGGAGCGGGCGGCCGCACCGGATTATGACTCTTAACCCTGAATTTTTGTGCCGGGCACAAACCGAAAGCGCGCTGCTGGATCTGGCCGGGCGCTCGGACTTGGTGACACCTGACGGTGTTGGAATTGTTTGGGCCTGCCGGATGGCGGGGCGGCCGGCGCCGGAACGGGTAACCGGGATCGACCTGATGCTGCGGCTGGTGGAGAGAGCCGCGGTGGAAAAATGGCGCGTTTACATGCTCGGTTCAGCTCCGGGTGTGGCTGAGGAAGCGGCCAGCAGGCTCAGGCTTACTTACCCCGGGCTCCTTGTAGTTGGGACGAGAGACGGCTACTTCCAGGAGAGCGAGGAGAGAAAGCTGGCCGGGGAAATCGGCAAAACCAGGCCGGACCTTCTTCTTGTGGCGCTTGGAGCGCCGAAGCAGGAAATATGGATAGACAGGCATCTCGAAGAAACCGGCGCTTCGGTGGCTCTGGGAGTCGGCGGCAGCTTTGACGTTGTGGCCGGCAGGGTGAAACGCGCCCCGCTTTGGGTCCGCCGCCTGCGGCTGGAATGGCTTTCCCGCCTGCTTAAGGAACCCTCCCGCTGGCGGCGCCAGCTGGTACTGCCGCTGTTCGCCTGGATGGTTATTAAAAGATATAAACTGAAAAAGATGTAGACAGGATTAACAGGATTGTTCAGGATTGACAGGATTTAAATTATACCTTTTTCTTTCTTATATTTTATCTATTAAAGATTTTACTTAATTTGTGCAAGTAATTTAAAGATTTTTAAGTTATTATTAATTGTAAATCTTATTAATCCTGTAAATTATTTAAAATGTTTCCCAGGAGATAAATAATGCCTAAAGTGGTAATCTCGGGATACTACGGTTTTCATAACAGCGGCGACGAGGCCATGCTTCACGCCATGCTGCAGGCCCTGAGGGACGCTGTTCCCGGCCTGGAGGCAGTTGTGCTTTCAAAAGACCCGGAGTACACGTCCGGTGAATTCGGAGTCCGCTCAGTTCCCAGGGAGAACCCCCGGTTGGTGCTGGGAGTCCTGGCGGACTCAGACCTTTTGATCAGCGGGGGCGGGGGACTATTACAAGATGTCACCGGCCCTAAAAGCATCATTTATTACCTGGGTATTGTGGCCCTGGCCAGAATTCTTGGCAAGCCCGTTTTCTTATACGCCCAGGGTATCGGGCCTGTCCGGACCGCTCTGGGAAGGGCGCTTGTTAAGGTGGTTGCGAACCGGGTCAGCGTGATTACGGTCAGGGACCAGGATTCGAAGGAAGAACTGACTGAGCTTGGCCTTACGCGCCTGCCCGTTACGGTTACCGCAGACCCGGTTCTGGGGTTGGAACCGCATGAGATAGACACTAATAAGGGCCTTGAAATACTTGCCGGCCTGGGAGTGAGCGGCGGACCTCTGGCAGGCGTCTCCGTGAGGCCCTGGAAAAGCGCCGGCGAGGGTTACAAGAAGGTACTGGCAAAGGCTGCCGACGACCTGACGGCTGACGGCTGGCAGGTGGCGCTGGTCCCTATGCACTACCCTGGGGATACAGAGGCCTGCAGGGAAGTTGCTTCGCTGATGCGTGAAAAAGCCTTTCTTATTGAACGGCGTGTAGATTACAACAGCCTGCTTTCCATAGCTGCCAACCTGGATCTCGCGGTTGGAATGAGGCTGCATTTTCTAATATTCAGCGCAATTTTCGGAGTTCCCCTGGTGGGCGTGACTTATGACCCCAAGGTCAATCGATTTCTACAGTCAATTGGTCTGCCCCCCGGTTTGAGGGTTGACAATCTTGACTACGGCGAGCTGATTGCGAGAATAAGGCACGTGCATGAAAACAGGGTAAGGATCAGCGCCGGCATGAAAGAGAAAATGGCTCCGCTGCGCGTTGAGGCAGCAAAAAATGCTTTGATGGTGGCCGAACTTTTACGCTCTGCCCGTCGTCTAAAATAGTAGGACTAAGTACAGATATCCTAGTAACAGTGAAAATATAGAGTAAAATAGGTATTAACCAGTTAAAACATGAATTTTACTCTTTTTGACAGGGAAGGAATTAAGCAGTTCCGTGTCGAAATATAAACCTGTGGAGGAGTGTGCGCATGCATACAACTAAAGTAAAAATAATGGCTATGACACTTATTGCCGCCGCGATCCTTTTGCTGCTGGGTTACGCTGCCTTTGCCGGGGTTGATAGCGAACCGGGCGGCAGCGGCGACCCGCTGGTAACGCAGAGCTATGTAGACCAGTACATACAGTGGAAGGTTACTGAGTTAAAAGCCGGCCAGGTATTAAATGGCAGCGCCGGGGCTGAATTTATTCTCAGGCGGGGTCAGGCCGTGGTGGTTGATGTTACCGGCAACGGGATTCCGGATGTTACAGCCGGGGCCGACATTTTTGCCGGTGGCGCGGCGCCTTTCAATCACCTGCTGATCATCCCGCGGGAAGACGGGCGGGGTATCAAGGCTCAGTCGACAGTTTTTGTGATGCACCGGGGTGGAGCTACGGTACAGTAATAAAAACTTGTATATTATGTTAAGCAGGTTTACAATGGTTTTTGGGTAAATTGAAAAGTTAGGCACATCCCTCACCTAGATCGGCTTTAAACAGAGGTGTGTCCCCTATCTTTGACAAGGTCCCTGACCACTGGACCGCTTGCTATCTTCAACTGAAGCTTCAAACATGCGCCTGATGCTAACATCGCGATGGGGGGTGAGTTGTCTGGCTGCAAGAAGAAAGCTCAAGAGAAAAGCGCCTTTAATAATATGCGGGCTGTTGGTATTGGTACTGCTGGCCGGGGGCTTTGTCCTGGCCAAAGACCTGTTTTTTCCTTCACATACTGAAGAAGGAGCCGCCGTCGAGCCGGTAAAGGAAGGCCAGCGGCTGAATGTGCTTCTTTTAGGCATAGATGCGCGCGAGGATGAAAACACAGCTCGCTCCGACTCGATCATCCTGGCCAGTGTGGACCCCAAGAGCAAGCAGGTTTCTCTGCTTTCAATTCCGAGGGACACCCGGGTCAACATTCCTGGCTACGGTTGGGATAAAATTAACAGCGCCAGTGTCTACGGCGGTCCGGAGCTTTCAATGAAGGTAGCTTCCAGCTTGCTGGGAATCCAGGTTAAACATTATGTCCTGACCAATTTTATGGGCTTTAAGGATATTGTTGATGCACTCGGGGGGGTAACCCTGGACGTTGAAAGAAATATGTACCACGTAGACGACGCGGGTTACGGGATCAATCTCAAAAAGGGCGAGCAGCGCCTTGACGGAAATAAGGCTTTACAGTATGTGCGCTACCGGAACTATGAGATGGGGGATATCGACAGGACCAAGAACCAGCAAAAGTTTTTAGCAGCCCTGGCCAAAGAGATCCTCCAGCCTTCTACCATTCCCAAGCTGCCCAAGCTGATCCCGGAGATCAGCCGCTATATTAAGACCAACCTGAGTGTAAGCGACATGTTAAAAATGGCCTCAGCAGCTAAAAGCATGGAAGACGGGAACATTGTTACGCAGACGCTGCCAGGCCGCCCGATTGACGTGGCAGGCGGCAGTTACTGGGGTGTTGACCCGGCAGAGGCCAGGCAGGCTGTAACCACACTCTTTAGTGGCGAAACTGTAACCAATGTTGTGCTGCAGACTCCCCTGACAGGTCAATATGCAGTACCTGATGAAGTTAAACCGGAAACAAAAGATACTGAAATTGAGGATAAGACGGATACCGGCGACGAGTCAGATCCCCCAACCGGAGAGGACCAGGAAGAGACAGCCAACTCCCCAACCAAGCCCGGGCAGGGCCCCGGAGGTAAGAACAGTTCCGGTGGCGTGGTAATCTTTACGCCTGTCGACGAGGAATCTGACGACACCACGGAGACTACTCCACCCAACTCATCCGGTGAGAAGGAGACCGGCACTAGCTCCGGGTCAACCGTCGTAACAAGCGGTACTACGGAGGTGTACAGTCCCGGGAAAACATTGTCAGATTATGGTATTTTTAATGATCAAACTTGAAAAATGCAGGAGGGCGGGTACTTAACGCCCTCTTTGTTTTTCTGAACGGTGATTTGTGGCATGATTATCCTTTCTCTTTTTTGAAACCAAAGGACGGTCAAACGCGTCTAAATAAATAGGTTAAACAGTCATATATTTAAAGAGAGGAAGAAACATGAAAAGATTAATACCAGTTCTGTTGCTGCTGTGTATACTCCTTATTTTTTCTGGCTGCGACGGGGATAAAGATGTGCCGGGTAACAACGAGCCAAACGAGAAATTGCCGGCCAGCGAAATATCTGGAAACCTGTTTGACGCGAAGAAAGTAAAAACAGGAGACACCATCGCCGGCATGGAGATCACATCCGTTGACGTGGGCGCGAATTATGACGGTGAGCGTTATCCGGCTTCGGTGCAGTTTAAAGGGGAAAAAGCTGTGAGCGGGGAGTATGTCCACCACCCGGTTGGCCATGAATTTCTGGGCAGCCTGGTTGCCTTTTACGTCGATGATGAGACAAAAAACAATCTTCCAAAGTTAAAACAAGACGAGCGTTATGTGTGGTTTGTGTTCAGCAATCAAAGTGACGCGGCTAAGGCTTTTGGCGGTCCGGGCAGTAAAGGCCGGGCGGATGTCTTAATCGACGAATACAAGATTAATTATGCCCCCTCTGATGTATACAATACGGCAAAGCTGATCAAAGCGGTTATACTGGAGGAGCCGGAAGCAAAACCCGAAGAAAACGCCGGCGATACCGGTTTTAAGCTTGGCAATGAGGTTTTAATAAGCAAGTATTATCATCTTATAGAGGGGAAGAAGGTAGGACTGGTCACCAATCAAAGCGGGGTCAACAGTCAGGGCAAGAGCACGGTCGACCTGATCGCAGCTGATCCCTCAGCCAGCCTGGCGGCTCTTTACGGGCCGGAGCACGGCATTGACGGCGCCGCTACGGCCGGGGAATATGTCAAGTCCTATGTTCACCCTCAGTTAGGCATCCCCGTCTACAGCCTCTACGGTGAAACCAGGATGCCAACCGCTGAAATGCTGAGCGGCATAGACGTCCTGCTATTTGATATTCAGGATATCGGGGCCAGGACATATACCTATATGTCGACCCTGAACTACTGCATGGTAGCAGCGCAGAAATATAATAAGCCTGTCGTGGTGCTTGACCGCCCCAACCCGGTGGGGGGCGTAATTGTAGATGGACCGGTTTTAGAAGACCCGTATATTACCTTTGTAGGCGTCGACAACCTGCCGACGGCACACGGTATGACGGCCGGAGAATTGGCCCGGTACTTCAACCGTAAAATCGGCGCCGACCTGAAAGTTGTTCCGATGGAGGGGTACACCAGAAAAATGATTTTCCAGGACACCGGTCTGAAGTGGGTGCAGACCTCGCCGAATATCCCCGACATTGCCTCTGTCTTCGGGTACATGTCAACCGGCTTGGGTGAGGGAACGGGTGTGTACCAGTCTGACAAATTTAAGTGGATTGGTGGAAAAGGTATCGAGTCCAACAGGTTCGCCGAGCTTCTCAACAGTGCCGGACTCCCGGGGGTGACCTTTGTACCGGAGAATATAGGGGATGCGGGCGGTGTCAGGCTTAAAATCGAAGACTACCATACTTTTAACCCGGCCAAAACAGGCATTTACGCCCTGGCGTACGCCAGGTCATTAAATAATTTTAGTGTCCCCAAGAGCGGCTCTACTGTTGTCATGTTTGACAAAATCATGGGCACTAACAAGATCGGCCTGTACCTGGAACAAGGGCTCACCCCGCAGCAAATTGAGGCAAACTACGCCCCGGCGCTGAACAAGTTCAAAACCGAAAGGCAACAGTACCTGATCTATAACTGACACAGGGGGACGTCAGACTGTGTTAAAAGGTGACAGAAGCTGACACAGTCTGACGGTTCTCTTGTCTCACTTTAGCTACTCTTTGTCTTGCTAAGAAATGAGACAATAGAATAACTGCGGTTATTTCTAAAGAAGGTGTGTTACACCCTTTTAAAAAAGAAACAAGAGAAACCTTCCCCTTGCTTCTAACCTAAATCATACTCAATCTTGTAGAATATTCCATCTATCAGAGGAAATCAGCAAGACATTGTCGAAATGTTAACAAACGTAAAAAGGAGTTGGTCGAGTATGATTGAATCTTTTATGGTTATACCTATAATAGCTGTATATGTTTTCATTGCGGTAGTAGTATGGCGATTTATGAGAGCTCATGAGTCAATTGCGGAATCAATCAAAATAATTGCACAGAATGTAAAGCAGGAGCCATAAGGCTCTTTTCTTCTGCCGTTATTTTTTCAAGGAAAAGGGCTTCCCCCTAAGTTTACTCCAGCGGTGGGGTTTCCTGACCCTCCAGGTGGGGCAGGGCAGCCGTCATGCCCAGGAGAAGCCAGAAGTATGTCGCCATCATGGGCACTTCAAATATATTTTCCACCACGTTGTGCAGCAGCACACCCATCAGGCCCGCGATGAGCCCCCCGGCCAGCCCCTTCAGGTATGGATCGGTTAGCCTCCGGTAAGAGTTAAGGACGCAGCGCACACCATGCAAATAAAGCCAGACCAGGGAGGCCAGCCCCAGTATCCCTGACTCCGCTGCCGTTTTCAGGTAGAAGTTATCGACGTAATTACTGCTGGGGATATGTCGCGCCGCAACCGCGCCGCCAAAGCGCCCGAACCCCTCGCCGGTCAGGGGACGGCTTACCATTTTGTCAATGGCCATGTTCCAGCGGGCCACCCGCCCCGCCCTGGTGCTGCTGAGAATATAAGCGGGGGAAAGCATGTAGCCGATGCGGGAGGATATGCCCGGTATGAGCCTGGGCGCCGCAAAAGCAGTTGCAAAAAGGGCGAGCAAAATGCGCCAGTTATAGATCATACCGTATATTACAAAAGCACCCGCCATAGCCAGCCAGGCGCCCCTGGAATAGGTGAAGACAAGGCTGAGGCACATCGGCAGGAGGCACAGGATGTAGTAGAGCTTCTGCTGCCTGCTCCGGGCCGAAAACAACTGGCTCAAGGTAACAGGTATCAGCAGGACCAGAAAGCTTCCCAGGACATTCGGGCTGCCCACGATTGAAAAGACTCTTGTCCGTACGCTGCTTTCCGCGGCGTCGAGCCAGGTGGTGGGGATTTCCACCCCGATCACATACTGGTATACGCCGTGAACGGCAACCAGCGCGCCAAGCGCGATGAGCCAGTTCACCAGCGCCCGGGCCTGCTTCTTATTTAGCAAGAGGTTGCCGGCCACAAAGAACCAGAGGATGTATTCCACGTATACCCTTACGCCTTCAACGGCGATGCCCATATGGGGAGATCGCAGCAAAAAGAGGAACGCAGTGACTCCAAGGTAGAGCAGGATCGGGACATCCAGTGGTGTCAGGCGGTACTTCATTTTTCCCCGGAGCGCCATCTGCACCGGCCAGGCCAACGCAAAAGCGACCAGTATAAGCTCGTCCCAGTACCCGGCCCAGAAGGAGGACTCCATGGTCTCGCGCAGGGCGTAGTCCACTACCACATAGGAGAAAACAACGAAAAGCAGGGTTTCAACCCGCAGCGCGGCTAGGTTTTTTAAAAAGATACTACCGCTCAGGAAGGCAGGTAGCTTGATGTTCAGGATATAACTGCCTGGCATGCCGCGCCTGATGGCTGCTCCGGCCTGTTCCAGCGGCCAAACGGCCAGGCGGGCGATGCTTGACAGGACTCTTCCTAAAAGAGAATGGCGTGCCGCGTTCTGCCGGCTGTATTCCGGTGTGCCTGCAATCCAGCGGCAGGAGACACTCTGCCGCGCGGATTTTGCCAGTCCCGCAAATAACCGGCCTGACAGGCTATCCTGCCACACCTGTGCCAACATCCCGCAGACCTCCTTCCGTGCATATCTATCATTATAAGTCAAAACCCTGCGCAAATCCAGAGCCTGCGCTAAAACCAGGGCATGTTGGATAAAGCCAAAATCTCCTTGTGGAGCTAACCTTTAATTGATAAAATGAGAAAAGCACAGCCAAGGGAGCTTTTTTTATGATGTCTTTAAAAGTAATCCACATTATTGGCGGCGGGGAATTTGGCGGCGCCGAGAGGCATATCCTGAATCTGGCAGGGGCAATTAACACCAGGGCGGTGGAGTTAACGGTCTGCTGCCTTTTTGAGGCCCCTTTTGCCGGAATTGCCGCAAACGCAGGCATCAACGCCGTGGCTGTCCCAATGAGTAACAAGTTTGATTTTAAGATAATAGGAAAGCTGGCGGGGACAATCCGCAGCGGGGACTTTGACCTGGTGCACACCCACGGTGTCAGGGCCAACCTGATGGGTAGGCTGGCAGCCCGCCGTTCAGGGAAAAGAAAAGTGGTTACCACCGTGCACAGCCTTCTGGAGATGGATTATCCCGGCTTGCTCAACCGCCTCGCCGGCACTTTGTCCGAGCGGGCCACCAGGGAGGGGACGGATCACTTCATCACTGTCTCCAGGGGGCTGAAGGATCAGCTCGTGCGTGGAGGAGTCACGGAAAGCAAAATCTCAGTTATCTATAACGGCATTCCGATGGATGGTTTCGGTGTGATCCAGGAGCGGGGAAGCGCCCGCAGAAAACTGGGGCTTGCTCCCGGCGAGCCTCTCGTAGGCATTGTTGCCCGGCTGCACCCTGTTAAAGGGCACCGGTTTTTCCTCGCAGCAGCCCGGGAGGTCCTCGCCCAGAGACCGGACACCCGGTTTATCATAGTCGGTGATGGCCCCAGCAGGCATGCCCTGGAGGCGCTTGCCGCCAGGATGGGGGTAACCGGCCGGGTTCTTTTTACCGGGTTTGTTGAAGATGTTTACTCCCTGATGAACGATCTGGACCTGTTGGTAATCTCGTCTTTGTGGGAGGGGTTCGGACTGACCGCCGTTGAGGCTATGGCCCTGGGCGTGCCCGTTGTGGCCACAGAGGCAGGCGGCCTGCCCGAGGTGGTCCTGCACGGTGAAACGGGATTGCTTGCGCCTCCGGCTGACTCAGCCGCGCTGGCCAAGAATATATTATGGATGCTGGAGCATCCAGGGGAAGCTGCTGTAATGACAAAAAAAGGCGGCGAGAACGTGCATGAGAGGTTCAGTGCCGCAGTAATGGCCCGCCGCACGGAAGAGCTCTACAGAAAGGTGCTGGGGGAAGCAGGGGGACGGTTCTCCTGCTTCCACGTCAAAGGTGAAAGCCATGCTTGAGGAGGAAAATATTCTCTGCCTGGCGGCCGCAGCCTGGGAAGGAATGTGGGCGCGCGCCCAGCAGTTTATGTCCATATTTGCCAGTAACGGCTGCCGGGTGCTCTACGTGGACCCGCCCGTTACCTACCTTTCCCCATTGAAGAACCCGGCGTTAAGGGGACAAGCCTGGGACCGCTGGGAGCAGGCGGGAGATCGCATCACCGTTTACAGCCCGCCGGTGATTCTGCCGTTCGGCAATATGTACCGGGCGGTAAACCTGATCAACCAGAAAAAGATATCGGCAGGTCTGGGAAGAGTATGCCGGGAACTGGATTTCAGGCCCACAATCTGCTGGACCTACCTGCCCAACACGGTGGATCTGCCTCTGCCGGAAGATGTGCTACTTGTTTACGACTGTGCGGACGAACACACTGCCTTTCCAGGCCTGATCAACAAAATGACCGTGTCAGGGATGGAGAGGGAGCTGTTTCTGCGCGCCGGTGTGGCGCTGACCAGCGCCAGAGAACTTTATGAACGCAAAAAAACATATTTTACAGGATTAGGCCTGGTACCTAACGGCGCAGACGTTGAACATTTCCGCAGGGCGTTGGAGCCAGGGCTGGACGTGCCGGATGAGATAGCCTCGCTGCCGCGCCCCGTAGTGGGTTATGTCGGGGCGGTAAGCTCCTGGCTGGACCAGGAACTGCTGGCTGCTGTGGCCAGAGCCCACCGGGATTGGACAGTGATCTTAATCGGGCCGGTTGATACCGGAGTGGAACTGCTGAAGAGTCTACCCAATGTCTACTTCCTGGGCCAAAAAGAGTATAGTCTTCTGCCTGCTTATGTTAAAGGCTTTGATGTGACGGTGATCCCGTTCAAAATCAACGACTTAACCCGTGGGGTCAACCCTGTTAAGTTATATGAATACCTTGCGGCAGGCAGGCCGGTTGTTTCAACCGCTCTGCCCGAGGTCTTGCCTTTCCGTCCGGTGGTGTCGACTTCTCTCAATCCTGTCGAATTTGTTAAAATGGTTGAGGACGAACTGGCGGGGGATTGCAGTGAAAAAGCGGCATCCCGGGTTCAGTTGGCCCGCCGGCACTCCTGGCAGGCCCGGGCGGTGGCCGTTTCAGAGGCAATCACCCGGTTCCGGGCGAAGTTGGAGGATTAAACACCCTGTAAAATAGATAAGCAGGCTCGTAAGAGCCCGCCATGATTGTTAAAAGATCAATTAAACCAGATTGTTGAATCTATTCAATTTCTACAGACAAAATCAGTCCCTTGAAGTCATAGTCCAGGGATTTGATAAAGTAGTCCTTCCCGCTCCGGATCTCCTGGCCGCCCAGGTTAATGGTAGCGCCGGGGATCACAGTCTTTCCTTCAATAGTCACAATCAGGTCCTTTAAGTAAGGGTCAAAAGCTTCTACCCGCTTGCCGGCGCTGTCTATAGTAATGGTGTAACTTGTCTGTATTTTTACATCCGTTATTACCACGTCGGTGAAACTCGAACCTGAGACCATCCGGTCGCCCACCTTGACGTTGTTAAGCATCTCAGGCCGTAACGCAGGCGCGATTACTGTCACCCGGACTGTCTTGGCAGCGCCTTCGCCCCCGCTTCTTTCTTTAAACTTGTAGGCCGCTCCCGCCAGAACCAGCAAAATCACTAACAGGACCAGCAGGTCAACAATGTTGATAATGCCAAATATTTTCCCGTTCTCGTCAGTTAGCCTCAATGTACGTCCCCCTCCGCATTCCTTATTACAATATAAATCAAATTCCGGCATAGATCAACTTGAAGTTCTTGTGCGGGGCAAAGGGGTTTTATCGGGCGCCCATTTAGGTTTATAATAGGGATGATTGGAAATCCTTGTTGGACAGGAGGCGTTTTTTCGTGTTGAATGCAAGCCAGATTCAGGAGATACTGCCCCACCGGTACCCATTTCTGCTGGTGGACAAGATTACCTCTGTTGAGGATGGAATCAGGGCGGTGGGCATAAAAAATGTCAGCGTTAATGAGCCGTTTTTTCAGGGCCATTTCCCGGAGTACCCGGTCATGCCCGGAGTATTGATTATTGAGGCTATGGCCCAGGTCGGCGCGGTGGCGATTTTGAGGCTGCCTGAAAATGCCGGGAAAATAGCGCTTTTTGTTGGCATTGACAAAGCCAGGTTCAGACGGCAGGTATTTCCAGGTGACCAGCTCAGGATCGAGATTGAGGTTTTGAAAATACGCGGCACTATCGGCAAAAGTTCTGCGGCGGCTTACGTGGGTGATGATTTAGCAGCGGAAGCAGAGCTGATGTTCGCGATACAAAAAAATAATGATTAACCCTATAACTACTGTTTTCGGCAAACCCTATTCATAATTTTGGCGAAAATAGGCGTTAGGTGGAGCCATCGCGAGTGAAATAGCAAAAATTTCTCGATAATCAACTAAACAGCTGAATACAGTGGCTTTTTCATTATTGTCATAATGTATTCCGATACGATAAAATACGTATGATCCGTGCTCGGGACATGCTCTCTGGAGGGATGCGTGTGCATATGCAGGTAACGGCTATACTGCTGGCCTTCGGGCTGGCCCTGCTGGTTACCCCCCTGGTCAGGAAATGGGCATTTAAATGTGGCGCCCTGGACCGTCCCGACCAGAGAAAAGTACATGAGGAAATCATGCCGAGGCTGGGCGGCCTGGCCGTTTTTATCAGCTTCGTCACGGCAGTTTTACTGACCCGGGATATATCATTACAGGTAGCCGGCCTCCTGGTAGGCGGGTCTATTATTATCCTGCTCGGCTTTATCGACGACACCAGGGGTGTTTCCCCCTGGTTGAAGCTTGCCGGCCAGATAGTTGCGGCAGGCGTAGTTATATGCTTCGGCCTTAGAATCGAGATTTTAACCAACCCTTTCTCAGAGGGCTGGATCAATTTGGGGCTTTTGAGTGTCCCCATTACTGTTTTGTGGATAATTTCAGTTACGAACGCAGTTAATCTTATTGATGGTCTGGACGGACTTGCAGGGGGTACTTCCTGCATCGCTTCGCTGACCCTGGCGGCAGTGGTAACAATTGAGACAACGGTTTCAGGAGGCTCACCGGGCCAGGGAGACGCTGTTTTTTTGGCCATAGTACTGGCGGCTGCCGTTTTTGGCTTTTTGCGTTACAACTTCTATCCCGCGCGTATTTTCCTTGGCGACTCAGGTTCCATGTACCTCGGGTTCAGCGTGGCCGTGCTGGCTGTAATGGGGTTTGCTAAAAGCGCCACCTTTATTTCAGTTATTATACCGGTTGTCATTTTAGGGATTCCGCTGCTTGACACCACTTTTGCCATCGTCAGGAGATACTACAGCCATAAACCCATTTTCCAGCCCGACAAAGAACACCTGCACCACTGCCTGCTCCAAATAGGTCTCAGCCACCGCCAGGCAGTCTTAAGCATTTATGGGGTGAACATCGTACTGGGCCTGAGCGCCATTGCGCTGACCCTGATTACACCCAAACAGGCCGCGTTGTTCCTGGTTATACTGTCGACGGTGATCCTGGTGGTTGCTAACAAGATTGGTTTTACCGGCGGCGGCGGGCAGGTGACTTATATACCGCGAACTAGTAAGCAGCAGCGGTCCTCGCGCATGTAGGGCCGCTTGTTTCATATTGCGGGCCATTATAACAATATGTCCCTTTCAAGGGTATTTTGTAAGTTAAGGTTAATTTAGAATATATATTTTGAAACGGGGGTTATCCTGTGAAGAGAATTAGAAAGGCGGTCATACCCGCTGCCGGCCTTGGCGTGCGCTTCCTTCCGGCTACTAAGGCACAGCCCAAAGAGATGCTTCCTATTATAGATAAGCCCGCCATCCAGTACATAGTCGAAGAAGTGATTGAATCAGGAATAGAAGAAATCTTAATAATAACAGGCCGGAACAAGCGGTCCATAATTGATCATTTCGATAAGTCCCTGGAAATGGAATTTCATTTAAGGGAAAAGGGAAAGAACGACCTGCTTAAAATTGTGCAGGACCTTGGCCAACTGGCTTATGTCCACTTTGTTCGACAGAAGGAGCCGCTGGGATTGGGCCACGCGGTTTACTGCGCGAGGCGGTTTGTAGGGGATGAGCCGTTCGCGGTGCTGCTGGGCGATGATATCGTGCGGAGCGAGACTCCTTGTCTCAAACAGCTGACCGATCTTTATGAGGAAGTTCAGTCCTCGGTTATTGCCGTCATGGAGGTACCTGATAAAGACGTTTCCAAGTACGGCATACTGGATGCTTTCCAGGAGCGCCCTGGAGTATACCGGATCAAGGACCTGGTGGAAAAGCCCCCTCTGGATAAAGCACCATCAAAACTGGCGATAATGGGGCGCTATGTCATTGATAGCCGCATTTTTCCCATCCTTGCCGGGGCCGCTCCCGGGGCGGGCGGTGAGATTCAGTTGACAGACGCCCTCAGGGTGCTGTGCCTGGAACAGCCCATGTATGGCCTGGCTTTCCAGGGAAAGCGTTACGATATTGGTGACAAGCTGGGCTACCTTGAAGCCACAGTGGAATTTGCCCTGGCTCGTCCGGACCTGGCGGCCGGATTTAAGGAGTACCTGCAAACCATATGCAAGGAGATCAGGGAGTGAAAGTACTGGTGACAGGGGGGGCCGGTTTCATCGGCTCCCACATAGTTGACGCGCTGGTCGGAACGGGCTGCACGGTGACAGTAGTGGACGATCTGTCTACGGGCCGGCTTGAAAATATTAATCCAAGGGTTAATTTTTTTCGGGCCGGCGTGGAATCTGCTGATTTAATAGAGGTGATCGCTGCGGAGAGGCCGGACACGGTGATGCACCAGGCTGCACAGGTGGATGTTCAGCGTTCCCTCAGGGAGCCGGGCTCCGATGCTGAAGCCAATATTCTCGGTGTTATAAATCTATTAGAAGCCTGCCGTCGCTATGGTGTTCGCAAGGTTGTTTACGCTTCGTCGGCGGCCGTTTATGGCACTCCGCATTACCTGCCCGTTGATGAGAAGCATCCGGTAAAGCCTCAGTCACCTTACGGAATTTCCAAATTCGCGGCAGAGCACTACCTGAGAATTTATAATGAAATTTACGGGATTCAATTCACAGTGCTGCGATACGCCAATGTTTTCGGTCCGCGCCAGGACGCGTCCGGTGAAGGCGGGGTCGTAGCTATTTTTATCAAACGGGTCATGCAGGGAGAAGCGCCGCCTGTTTTCGGGGATGGTGAGCAGTCCCGGGACTTTATTTTTGTTAAGGATGTGGCCGCTGCAAACCTGGCGGCAATCCACAGGGGAAGCGGGAGGATCCTGAATATAGGTACCGGCGCCGGGACCTCTGTGAACAACTTGTTCCAAAGTATTAGAAAAATCACCGGCAGTCAGCTTGAGCCAAGTTATTACCCGGCCCGTCCGGGGGATATCGTTCACAGCCGCCTGACTAATGAGAAGGCCCGGGAGGAGTTGGATTGGAGCCCGTCGTTTAGTTTGGAAGAAGGGCTGCGGGAGTCTGTTCAGTTTTATAAATAGAGGTAGAAGGATGGGTTATAATACGCGGCGGGCGCCTAAATAGCGGGCTTGATAATAAGGCTCGGAAAGCGAGGTCAGGGTGACACAGCCTGTGCCTGAACTGGCATGGATAAACTTATTGTTGCCGGTATATATACCGGCATGGGACGGTCCAGGCGCATAGGTGCTGTAAAATACCAGGTCTCCCGGCTGCAGCTGGCTGACCGGAACACCTGTGTTAAACTGCTGGTCAGCCATGCGGGGCAGGGATATTCCGTTCTGGCCGAATACATAATAGACAAACCCTGAGCAGTCAAAACCTGAAGGGGAGCTTCCCGCCCATGAATATGGAACACCTAAAAACTGATTGGCAAATGATACGATGATATACGCCTTTCTATCAACTTCCAGCCCCCGTGAAACAGGTTTGTTGGTCGCCGAGTAGCTATTTAATGCTTCGAGCGTATTTATACCGGCTATACCGTCCACGTTAAGGTTGCAGTCGAATTGAAAATTGACCACTGCAATACGGGTGCCTGAACCATATGCTCCATCCAGTTCCCCCTGGTAATATCCGATCTCTTTGAGCTTCTGCTGTAGTTCCAATACACCATTCCCCGACATGCCCTGCTTTAGTGCCCGTGGAGAACTATTATCCGCTGCGGCCGTTGAGCTTAATTTTTCTAATGCCTGCATAGTTCCCAAACCAACGACCCCGTCTGTATCAAGGTTGTAGTCAGTTTGAAAACGAATAACAGCGTTAAATGTGCCTGTGCCGAAAACACCATCCGGTCTGCCGGAATAATACCCGAGTTGATACAGTTTTTCTTGCATAGTATATACGCTATCCCCGGTCATCCCCAGCTTCAGTGCCGGTTGCGCCGCGTGGACCGCAAAGGCGGTGCATTGCAGCGCCAGCATTAGGGCGAGAGAACAAACAAACAGCTTGAAGGTAAATTTCATGTGGCCTCCTAACAACAAGATCAGGCAAAATTTTTATAAGTTTCATTAACTTCGTCCTATTAGTTTAATTTTCCTTTAAATACAACAAATTTCTTAAATATAAGTATATTCACAATATTCCAATTTAGTTTTGTCGCTGGTTATTAAACGTACTGGTAATTGATTTCAAAAAAAATAACTCCCACCGGGAGTTTCCGGCGGGAGTTATTTAGCCGCTTTTTTATGGTTCTTTGTTTTGTTTGCCAGGGTTTTAACCTGGCGAAGATATTCTTCAAACATTTTCTTTCGCTCATCCAGCTTTTTTAACACCTTTAGTTCTTTCATGCAAAGGATCCCTCCCGTTAATAATGTTTCCAAAAGAGGCATAGGCTAAACAAATGCATAAATGATGTCACTGCCGGCAAACTAAGGCCTGTAGATCATACTGCGGGGAGTGTAGGTTTATGAATCCCTACCTGGAAATTTTAATCAGGGCTGCAGGCGCCTTTGCAGCAGTGTTTTTTGTCACCAGGATGATAGGTAAATCCGCGGTGGGGGGCCTGACTATCGCTGATTGGGTAAACGGTATTGTAATCGGGTCGATAGCGGCGAGCTTAGTCGTCGAGCTAAATGAGCCACCTGGTTATTATATTTTCGGCCTGCTGGTTTTTATGGCGCTGACCATCATAGCTGAATGGGCCGGCACAAAACACCGCCCGCTGCATAAGGTCCTTACTGACGAGCCCACGGTGGTGGTGCACAACGGCAAAATAATGGAGAGCAATATGCACAAAATGCGCTTTACAATCGACGACTTGACCTCGCAGCTGCGCCAGAAGAACGCCTTCAACATTGCGGACGTGGAATACGCTATTGCAGAGCCCGACGGGCAGATTAGCGTTCTTTTAAAGGGCCAGTCCCGGCCGGTCACACCCCGGGATCTGAACCTGTCCACGCCATACCAGGGCGTTCCCTCCGAACTGGTGGTGGACGGGGTTGTTATTAAACAAAACCTGGAGCAGAACAACCTGGACGAGAAATGGCTTTACGATGAACTCCAAAAGCAGGGCATTCCTTCGCTCAAAGAAGTGTTCTACGCCAGCCTGGATACCGATGGTAATCTATATGTTGATCAAAGGCGGGACGATTTGGAGTATATACAGGACATCACTGATAAACTTCCGGGGGAAAAGTCGCAGTAACAGGGCAGATGAGTATAACGGAGGAGTCGGAGAGGCTTACCGGCCGCAAAATAAAATAAGGAAGTTTTTAAATATACTCATATGAAATCATCAGGAGGTATCGCAGATGAAAAAAATATCTTTTGGCACTGACGGTTGGCGCGGTATTCTGGCCGAAGATTTTACCTTTGACAACGTCAGGCTGGTAACCAGCGCGCTGGCCCGCTACATCCTGGACCATAACCTGGAGACAAGAGGAGTGGTGGTGGGATACGACAACCGTTTTCTTTCCGAGCGATTTGCCTCTGAGGTGGCTGAAGTGCTGTCCTTCCATGGCATTTCAGTTTTTCTCGCCGGGCGTGCCACCCCCACTCCTGTGGTGGCCTTTGCGGTTAAGCTCCATAACGCCGGGGGAGCGGTCATGCTCACCGCCAGCCACAACCCGCCGGAATATAACG